>NZ_JAOCBT010000020.1:0-132022 GCF_029840045.1 Pseudomonas sp. GD03903
GTTCCCCATAGTTCGATCCCCCCCTACCCTAGGAGGGTCAGCGACCGGCTCGGGCCGCCGCTTCCTCGCGCTGCTTGTCCGAGTCGTGACAGGGCTTGCAGAGCGGCTGCCAGTTCTCGCGATCCCAGAAGAGTTCCTGGTCGCCGTGGTGCGCCTCGATGTGGTCGACGACGCTTGCAGCTGAGGTCAGGCCCTTTCGCTCGCAGTAGACGCACAGCGGGTGATCCAGCAGGAAAGCCTCGCGAGCCTTCTGCCATCGGTAGTCGTAGCCGCGCTGACTGGAGGTCAGACCGGCACGCCATGACCCAGGCGCCGCAGTCGCGAGCCTGGAGCGCTGCTCAGCCAACTTCGGGCGCAGCGTCTTCAGCCTGGCCATACCTCAGCCCTCCCGCCTTGGCAGCTTCCAGTCAGCGAAGCGATCAGCGATGTCGGCCAGCTTCTTCACGCCCAGGAAGCCAGTGAAGACGCCAGCAGCTGTGGCCATGTTCGATGGCAATCCGGCCCACTCCAGAACAGGGATCAGTCCCAGCGTGATCAGAGTGCAGAGCGCGGCTTCGAGCAGAGCCTGGCGCCGAGTGCCACCACCGTAGATAACCCGAGTCAGTGCAACCAGGAATGACAGAGCGCCGGCGTACAACACGGGCGAGTGCTGGCTCAGCCACGCGAGCACAAGCGCCCACGTCTCCGGTTTGTCGGGCATGTTGGCCATCTCGTTATCCCCTCTGCGGGGCTCAAATGAAAAGGCCCCGCGATCTGCGAGGCCGTGAATGGGTGCGCGTCTTTCCGCGCGGTCCGATCAGGCCGACCCCGGAGTATTGCGAGGATTGGCAGGTCGCCTGATCTGCCGGTGTTTTTCCGTATCACCGCGCCGCCGGCAGACGGTGTTCGGCTCCCCCTTGCGGGCCGTGCCGACCACGGGTCCCAATCACTGGGCAATAAAAAACCCGGCTCAGTGGCCGGGTTTTTCAAGGCGTCTCGCTGCGTTCACAGCAGTTCACGCTGGCATGAAAACACCCTTCATTCCGCGCGTAAACTATTTCTTCAGGCGCTCTCGCGGAGTTGCTCCAGGGCGCAATCGATCCAGCCGACGGCCAGCTTCAGCTCCTCTCGCACCTTCGCCTCGCCGATCTCGTACTGGCGGGCGATCCGCTGGGCTGGCCACTTGGCGCCGAAGTAGAACCACACGAAATCGCCGGCTCGCGGAGCACGGGCGATGAGCCTGGCCAGGATGCGATCGATTGCCACGGCTACCTCGTCGGTGATGCGGTATGCCTTGGGATTTGCCATCGGCATGGCCTGAGTCATGAGGGCCGCGGCAGGCGAGACGTAGCCGGGAACACCCATCCCATCCATTCGCCAGAAGCCCCACTGCTCCAGCAGGTACTCGGTATCGCCCAGGGGCTTGTCGGTGTAAGTGCGTGGTCTGGTCATCATTCCCCCTTCGAATTGTTCAGGCCGAACAGGTCGCGCAGCAGGGTCTCTGCGGCGGCGCCCTCGGCGTTGCCCTCCAGCAGCCAGCGGCGCCCGAAGGCGTGCAGGCTGAGTGCGGCTGGCGATCCGTGCCAGGCCACGATGAGGCGGATCAGGTTGGCCAGGGCGCTCGGGGCGCAGGCCTTCATCTTGCTGAACTCACTGGCGGCCACCTTCAGGAACTCCCGCTCCAGCGCCGTCATGGTCTTTGAATTGGTCATTGGTTCCTCCATTGCGTTGGAGCGCTGGACGCGGCGTGAGCCGCTGATTCAGTGGACGGGCAGGAGCTTGAGGGGTTTTGCGATCCTCCCCCGGTCCACCCGTGCAGTTCGTCGAAACCCTGCTGATCGAGCCAGTCGTGCCACTGCTCCAGGGCCTTGCGTTTCTGCACCGCCGCCGTGGTGTGGATGTAGGTCACGTCGAGGTCACGCAGGGCGTGGTTGAGCAGCAGCTGGCCAATCAGGTAGTCGATGCCGAGGTCGGTCCAGCAGGTGCTCGCCAGCTTGCGCAAGTCGTGGCTGGTCCATCGGCCTTGGCCCAGGCTGGCGAAGATGTCGGTGGCCTGGCTGTCGCTGATGGGGCGCTTGCCCTTGCCCGGGAACAGGTAGGCACCCGAGTAGCCGCGCCGCTGTTGCCAGTCGCGGTACCGGCGCAGCAGCGCGCAGACCTGCGGGGTCAGCGGCAGCCGATGCTCCTCGCGTGTCTTGGTGGTCGCCGCCGGCAGGTACCACTCTGGGGCGTCGCCGCCCAGCGTGATGTCCGCCCAGCGCGCGACGCGGGTCTCACCCACCCGGCAG
Organism: Pseudomonas sp. GD03903; assembly: GCF_029840045.1. Taxonomy (NCBI): domain Bacteria; kingdom Pseudomonadati; phylum Pseudomonadota; class Gammaproteobacteria; order Pseudomonadales; family Pseudomonadaceae; genus Pseudomonas; species Pseudomonas sp. GD03903. Next base: position 2,268 of record NZ_JAOCBT010000020.1, read on the forward strand.
CCATGGCAGAGCATCATCAGGGCCAGCATCCCCTCCGGAGGAGCCTCGGCGTAGCGCTCGTGCAGGTCGACCAGCAGGTCAGTGATCTGCGCTGGCCGCAGACGCGCTTCCTTGGGGCGGATGCGGGCCTTCACGAAGTCGGTGAACTTCAGCCCAGCCACCGGGTTGCTCGCGACCTGCTCGAGCTCCAGAGCCCGGCGGAACGCCACCGCCAGCACGCCGAACACCTGGCGCACGAACGACGGTGCGTACTCGGCCTGCAGCGGCCACATCAGCAGCCGGTCGAGGCTGGAGCGGCTCACCTCGGCCAGCGGCAGGTCACGCAGCGCGGGCAGCAGGTGCAGCTTCAGGATCGAGCGCGCCGAGGCCTTGCGCTTGGTCGACAGGTTGCGGTCGCGGTCCATGCGCTCGGCGTACCAGGTCAGCAACTCGCCGACGGTTTTCCAGCCGCTGGCGGTGGAGCGGGCGCTGGGGTCCTCCGCGCGTCGCTGCAGGATCGCCGGCAGGGCCTCCAGCATCGCGCTGGCGGTGAGATCGGGATAACTCGCGGCCTTGCCCCAGACCTTGCGCACAACGACGTGCCAGGAGCCGCGCGTGCGGTCCTGGTGGAAACGGAAGCGCAGCGCCGGATAGCGGGCATCGCGCAGGGTCTTCGCTGCACCCTGGGCCTGCCGACGGATCTCGGCGTCGCTGAAGCGGACGTAGGCGGTCGAAGAGGTCATGCCCGCACCCTCGGGGCACAGAAGCCCTCAGGCCGCGTCGGACGCATCGCGGCCCAATACACCGACCACATGTCCTCCCACGCAGCCTGCATGGTGTCGCCCTGCCCCGTGAAGCCCATGCGCCGGCACCACCAGGAGCCATTCCAAAACGTCATTCGAGCTTTCATGCTGCCTTCCCCTTGCCGCCGTACTGGCTGGCGAAGCTGCGGCCCATCTCGACCTCCTCATGGGAGGGATCGCGGAAGCCGTACAGGTTGACGAATCGGCCGTACTGACCCTGCTGCTGGACAATGCACATGCCCGTCTGGGCGTAGCGGTTCTTCGGCATGAGGATTTCAGTGATCCCGTTCTGCCCCTCCTCGCTGTCCAGGTCGCGATGGACGATCAGGATGCAGCTCGCATCAGCCTCGATCTCGCCGGAGTCGCGCAAGTCGCTGGCCCGGGGACGTTTGTCCTTGCCCGGCCGCTTGGTTGAATCGCGGTTGAGCTGAGAAATCAGCAGCATGGGCACGTCAAGCTCCTTGGCGAGGCGAAGCAAAGCCTTGCAGGTGGCGCCTACCTCCTCAGACCTCGTGCGCCCCTTGGCGTCTGCGGGGATCAGACCTAGGTAATCGACGACAATGCCGGCCAATCCCTCGTGTCGCTTGCAATGCCGAGCGACGGTGCGGATGCGAGCGGCTGTCAAAGTCGGGTCATCGCAGATGAACAACGGGGCTCCGCTGGATTGAGCGGCGGCAGCCGTGACGCGGTCCCAGTCGTCGCATTCCATGGTCTTGGGCTCGTCGAGGCGCTTGAGATCAATGCCGCCCAGCGACGCGATCGCCCGGATTCCGAGCGGCTCCTCCGGCATTTCCAGCGAGAACACCAGCCACGGTTTCTTGCACTTCACCGCGTTGTATTGGGCGATCTGCAGAGCCAGCATGGTCTTTCCCCCGCCAGGCAGGCCGGAGACCACGGTAAGGTTCTTCGGGCGGAGTCCCCGCATCAGCTTGTCGAGATCAGCGAGCCCGGTGTCCTGGAACTTCGGCAGGCGGTCGTCCAGTTCGTCCTGAAGCTTTTCGCACACCTTCAACACCACCTCATCGAGGCGGCGATACGCGGGCACGTCTTCGTCGAGGTCGCGCAGGTCGGCCATGGCCTCCTGCGCCTTGGCGATGATTTCGGACAAGGGACGGTCTTCCTCGGCCAGCTGCTGGATGACGCGACCAATCTCCACCTGGCGGCGCAGGGTCGCTCGCTCGCGCAGGTGCCGGCAGTAGGCCTTCCAGTTCGCCGTCGATCCCACGTTGCGGTGGATCTCGAAGGCGTACTCCAGCGTTTTCCCGCCACCGGGCAGCGTTGGCCGCTCCAGCGCTACCGTTACCGGATCAACCGGCTGCCCGGCGGCAAGGAGCTCGGCCATGGTCTGGAACAGCGCAGCGTTGTCATCGAAGTAGAAGTCAGCCGTGGTCAGCTTCTCCACGATCTGGTCCACCAGGGACTGGTCACCTTGTGCCGCGGTGATGAAGATGGCACCGAGCACGCCATGCTCAGCCTCGGCGCTGTAGAGGTCTCGACTCATACCGGAGCCCCCTTGCGCGCCGACTCCCAGGTGAAGCGAACCGCCCGACCGCCCTGACGCAGGCGATCCAGCGCACGCTCGCCGATGAAGTCCTGGAGCGTGAGCTCTCCGTCGGTCGCTGCAGCTGCATCCGCCGACAGGTTCGAGATCAGCACGGTCGGCAGCACCTGCTGGTAGCGCTGGTCGATGACCTCGTGCAGTAGGCCGCGCTCGTACTCGGTGCCGCTCTGCGCGCCCACCTCGTCGATCACCAGCAGGTCGAAGCCGGCCAGCTCCTCGATTACGTCGCGCTCTGTGTACTGCGCATTCCGGGCCATGGAGCCCTTCGCCACCCGGATGATCTGCGCGGCGCTGACGATGACCGCCTGGGCGCCGTGGGCGCGGATCACGTACTGAGCGATAGCGCTGCCCAGGTGGGTCTTGCCGGTTCCCACGTTGCCCACCAGCAGGAGCGAGCGGCCAGCCTGGTAGTGCTCCGGGAAGTTCTCGGCGAACTCGCGGCAGCGCTCGAGCACGGCGGTCATTCGCGCGTTGCCGCCAGTCAGGTAGTTATCCAGCGTCGCAGCATGGAACCGCGGCGTGATGCCGGAGCCGATCAGCAGGACGTTCAGCTTGCGCGCCTGCTCGACCTGCAGGGCCTGCCGGTGTTGCTCGGTGTCCGTAGGAGCGAGCCGCAGCGCCGACCACTGGCAGGACGGGCAGCCCACGTCGAGATAGCCGCCTTCGAACTGCTCCACCTTGGTCTCGGTGTAGGAGCGGTGCTGCTGGCAGAGAGCACCGTTCTCGGTGCCGAGGATGCGCTCAGGGGCGCGGGCGAAGTTAGAAATTCGGGCCGTCATGGTCGGGCTCCTCTGAATTCGAATCTGGGGTGTGCTTGGGCAGGTTGGTGAAGTTCGAGGGCTTCGCGCCTGGGCGCATCGGCAGCGTCGGTTGCTCGCCGAGATACGGCACCCAGCGCTCGCCTGGACCAAGGAAGGTTGCCGGCTGCTGCACGTACTGCGTGCCGGCCTTGCCCAATGCCACCTGCTCCTTCCGGTAGGCGATGGCTGCGGCGATGAGATCCGAGCTGGGCACGCCAGCGCGAATACGTGCCTGCCAGGCCTTCCAGGCGTCAGGCTTCGGTGACGCCCTGTGACGCTTCGGGTACTCACGCCAGAACGACTCGAAGTCGTCGGAGTACTTGGCCAACTTCTCGCCCGGCTGGTTCGCTGGTGCCGGCGGTGTTTCGCCAGAAACACCAAGAGGCTCTTTCTCTTCTTCAGGATTCAGGTAATCAGGATTCAGAGAATCAGGAATCAGGGCGTTATGGGTAGATGCACCCACCGTTACCGTCGCAGGCTGATCGGGTTCTTTAACAGTTAACTCACTGTTATTGGCAGGTATGCAGAAGCCTGTTGCCGCATGCACATACCGTTGCTTACCCGGAATTACCTTCCCCCGTAGCCGCTCATTCACAGTTAGATAACCGTTGCAGTCAGGTAGCTCGCTGTCCTTTTCAGTGCTGTGCGGCGACTGGTGGCGAAGGAAGTTCGGCAAGGAGATGACCACATAGCCATCCACCTCATAGCGATCAATAAACCCCTTGCCAGCCAGGTTCGCTAGGCCCGTCTCCACGTCATAGCCGTCCCCCGGGAACAGTTCGATCTTGATCCGGCGCGGCCGGTCCTCCAGCCGCCCCTCGCGGTCGGCCAGGCACCACAGACCGATGAACAGCAGGCGGTCGGAAGACTCCAGGTCGGCCAGATCCTCGTTCTTGAAGAACGAGGGCTTGATATTGCGGGCGCGAGCCATCAGTCGGCCTCCTCCGCGTTCCACCAGGTCTTCGAGGTGCGCAGCTGGGCGCGGGCGTATGCCATCACCGCGCGAAGCTGATCGGGCGAGAGAATGATGGTGTCCTCCTCCCCCATCGAGTTCTCCTGTCGGATGGCGAAGTACCCGCCATCGGAGATATACACGTCGGTTTCAAAGGTCGGCTTGAGCTTCATACGTCGAGCTCCTCGGTTACTCGCTTCACGAAATCGTCGTAGCTCTCGGCCATGACGAAGCCCTGGTCTTCGAGCGCGGCGCGGCAGGCCTTGGCGTGGCCGTACAGCACCCAGCGCTCGCGCTCGGGCAGGTCGCGGAATTGGCGGTAGGAGGGCCACGGGCCGGCGATCACCGGCTGGCCGTTGGGACTGGTGGTGATCAAACCGGGATGCAAAGGGCGCGGGCTCATGGCTGTCCCTCCAGGCTCTGGATCGAGGGGATGTGAGCAGAACTGCTCATATCTTCCGGCGAACCGCGCATCTGAAAGCGCTCCTGGCCGGCTCCGAAGTCAGGGTGAACCGCGCGGTGCTGGGTCACGAAGGTGCAGCCCCGGGCGAAGCGTTCGAACACCCTGCTGATCTCGGCCTTGGCCCAGACGGCGAAGGGACGTGCGTTCAGCTCCTCGTGCTTGCTGCGCACCATGGCGAAGGGGCGCGGGCTGTGCGGCATCTCGCGCACCACGGCGTCGATCACTCTGGGCGGAAGTCCGTACTGCTTGCCGATGCGCTGGCGGATGGCGGTGATGCTCTCCATGCCGTTGGGGATCGAGTCGAGCAGTGGGTGGGCGCGGCCCATGTCACCGACGGTTTCGGTCAGGGCCGCGACCTGGTGCTCGGTCTGCTGCTGACGGCGCTCGATGTTGACCAGCACCTGGGCGTTCGCGAGGAGCTGTTCGGCCTGGGTCATCGGCCGGTTGAGCTGCTCGGTCACGCGCCGGCGAACCGCCTTCGATTCGCGCATGAGCACCCACGTGCACTGGTCACGGCTCATCCGCAACTCCACCGACTCGGTCTTGTTCTGGTTCTGCACTACGAAAGTTTCGTAGTGGTCACCCTGCAGCTCATCCTGGCAGCGCGCCACGAAGTCGTTCCGGCGCACTGGGGCTTCGCCGAAGTCGACGCGGGCCTGGTTGACGAGGTCCAAAAGTTCGGTGCTGGTCATGGTGGCGGCCTGGCCGCCGGTGGTGGTCAGGTCGGTCATTGCTGCATCTCCTCAGCAACCTTCAGACGGTTCTCCAGCGACTCCCGCTCGCAGTCGAGCAGGTTGTGCCAGTCGTCGGTGTTGTAGATGGCGAGGCCGAGCAGCTTCGCAAGGTGTTGGAAGTCCTTCTCCCCCTGCAGGCGCTCCCGAACGATGTGCATCGTCGAGCGCAGCCAATCGATCTGCTCCATGGCGCAGTGGATCTGGTCGATGCCCTTCTGGGCGATCTGTTGCATCTCGGTCATCTGATTCATTTGGGCAGCCCCGCGAGGTCGGCCAGACGGCAGAAGTCGTCGAAGTTGGCGCGCGAGAGATGGATCACCGCATCCATCAGGGCGCCGGCGCGGTAGTCGTTGAGATAGGGGCCCGGAGTACCGTCGCGCATGGCGTCGTTGTCGAGGACGATCTCGGCCAGCACGGTGGTGGTGTGCATCCGCGCCTCGAGACGGTCGGCCAATTCCTTGAGCTGCATCTGCTCGTAGGTCAGTTCCTGAGTCTTCTTCATGGCTTCACCCCCTTGCACAGCTGGGCGTTGGCCGAGTCGAGCAGGGCTTTAGCCCCTTCGAGCAAGAAACTCAGGCAGTAGGCCGATTGCTCGGCGTCATCCTGGTGGCCATCGGCGATCAAGCGAGCGAGGTGGACGCTGCCTGCGAGCAGGTTGCTGCTCCCGTTGAGGCAGTTCTCAACGGTCATGCCAGGGGCTGCGGCGAACTTCGCGCGGCTAGCAATTAGCGGCTCGAAGGTATCGAGACTGTTGCCTTCGACTTGGACATCCAGGGCGCGGGCTGGCTTGGTACTCATGCCTCACCCCCAACGCGCTCCAGGCCACGAACGCAGGCCACGTTGATGCTGTTGGCGACTTCAAGAACCATCTGAATGGCCAGGATCTCCAGTCCCTGCAGTTCACCTTCGGTGTCGTCGTTGATCTGCCGAAGGAGGCAGGTGACGCCGTCGAGCAATTGGCTGGAAAGGCGCAGCGCCTCAGAAACCGGCTGGCCCTCCTTCACGGCGAGCAAGGCGTTTCCGGTATCCCGGCTCATCTGGAATGACAGGCCAGTGGTTACTGCTTGTTGCGCCGCGGACGGCGCTGGGGTATTTTCAAGACGTGACATTTTCTCGCTCCTCGAAAGCGATGAAGTACGAACCACTCGCTGCAACGAGTGGGGACTGAAGAACCCGCCCTGCAAGGCGGGTTTTTTGTTGCCTGCAATTCGGCTAAGTACGGCCATCATCCAGGCAACTGAAAAAGTGCAAGCCCCTGAATCAGGAGGGCCGAGAGGTAGTGCCTGGATAGAAGAACGCGCGGGCGTAACACAGGTGATCAGCACTGCAAGAGCTCTTCAGGAATGTTTGCTTCACTCCTTTAAATGCTCTGGCGTGGTCCCACTTTCCGTGGTTCTGGCTTTTCCCCACCCGCGCAGTGCGCGGAAAATTCGCCAGGATCACGCTGCGCCACCGGCACTGGATGCCTGCACAGCACTAGCGACGCACTGCACCATCCCGCTCGGTGCAGCTACGATTTGCTCAAGGTCGGGGGCAACGCTGCCAGCCGGCAGACCGACCCAATTGATGTCCGGCCTGAGCTCGAATCGAGTGACGGCGCCGCCGGTGGCCTGTTCGACCTTGATGGCGCGCTCAGCGGTGATAGAGCGGTCGCCGGAGATCAAGCGGGACAAGTAGGAAGGAGCGACCCCGAGAAAGATGGCCAGACGCTTCTTGCCCCCTCTCGGGAGGCCTTGGACATAGGTGGGCAGGTCCACGTGGATTTACCATTTGGTTCATTTGAGCCAAATGTTTACCAACCAAATGTACCAAGTCAAGGTAATTTCCCATATGGGAAACAAATGGTTAAATGGTGCATGGACATCCAAGACGTAAGACGAGTCAGACTTCGCGCGCTAATCGACGAAAAATTCGGCGGAACAAGCGCTCGCCTCGCGGAGAGGATCGATAAGCAGCCCTCCTATATCGCGCGTATCTTCACCTCTAAGGCAGAGCATCGCCGGAACATAGGCGAACGATTGGCTCGAACAATCGAAGAGGCGTGCGGGCTGGAACCAGGCGCCCTTGATCAGCCATTCCCGGAGAAAGACCACTCGCGTCTGAAGTACCTCTCCGAAGACCTTTACGATCCAGCAAACGACAGCGAGCCGGTTGTCATAACGCTACCTAACGCCGAATACATGGGCATGATTAGCGTTTGGGATGACGACACTCCGCTGGATGAGGATGAGGTAGAGGTGCCGTTTTTAAGGGAAGTAGAGCTGGCAGCTGGATCTGGGAAGACCTATATCGAAGAAACCACCAAATGGAAGCTTCGGTTTGGCAAGTTCACCTTACGACGCAAAGGTGTTCAGCCTGAGAACGCAGTCTGCGTTGTCGTGAAAGGCAACAGCATGGAACCGGTCCTTCCTGACGGAGCCACGGTTGGAGTAGATCGAGGGGCGACATCCATCATCGATGGAAAGGTCTATGCACTGAAAGATGACGGCATGCTCAGAGTGAAAATTCTGCACCGCCTTCCAGGGGGGAAGGTCCGCTTGCGGAGCTACAACCGGGATGAATACGCGGATGAAGACCGGGATTTCAGCTCCATCGAAGTAATCGGTAGAGTCTTCTGGTCATCGGTTCTCTGGTAAACAAGCCTTCATAGAAGCCCGGTAAGCCCGGGCTTTTTTTTGCCATAAATTTACCAAAAGGTATTGACGAATATTTACCTGTTGGTAATCTTTGCCTCACGCAACGGGGGTAAAGAAATGGAAACCATCAACACCGGCAAATGGAAGGGCACTCTCGGCATGGGCCTCGCGCCCCGCGAACTGGAGGCGACCCTGCTCGCCGCCGATGAGATGAGCGCGAAGGAGATCGCGCGGGTGATGGGCATTTCCCCGGGAACAGTCCAGAAGCGCCTCGATGACGCGCGCTTCAAGCTGGGCGCGAAGACGGTTCGCGGTCTGGTGCTGGAGGCGTTCCGCCGCCAGATCATTGCCCCGGCCTGCGTGATGGTGCTGGCCGGCATGGCTGCAATCCACCCGATACTCGATGACGACCCGATGCGCCGCGACCGTCGACCGCCGGAGCGCAAGAGCGAGCTGCGCCAGACCTCGCGCCGCAGCGAGGAGGCAGGACTCATAGCCGCGTGATCAGCGGCGTGCGCTCCTGATCGAGCGCAGTCCGGTGACCACCTACCACAGATTTTCGGAAAGCCAAGTAGCCCGGCAGGGGATCGGCTTGCCCGGAGAAAGCGAACCACCATCCCAAGGAGAAGGAACCATGCTGATTTTGACCAGGCGCGTAGGCGAGAAGCTGAAGATCGGCGACGACATCGAGGTCGTGGTGCTGGGCGTCAAGGGCAACCAGGTGCGCATTGGCGTGACCGCCCCTCGTGACACTGAGGTCCACCGCGAAGAGATCTACGACCGCATTCACGCTGGCGACATTCGCCACATTCCCGAGCCAGCGAGGGCTTGACCATGGACCGCATCCTGATCGTTCTCCGCGAAGGCCTTGGCCTGAACTTCGAAGCGATGCGCCCTGCCCTGCAGGTCGGCGCGGCGGTGGCCATCGGTCGTGGCGGCGCCGTGATCGACAGAGTGGTCGAGGGCGATGCCTTCGAAGCTGTCTGCCCGACCGCCTCGCCGTACCCTGGCTCCGCAGCAGCTCGCCGACCGGTTAATCCCTCCGAGCAACCCAGCCCAGCGCCGACTTCTGCTTGCTGTGGCATCTGTAGCCAGCCGGATCACGTCGACGAGAACTGCCCCTGGCAAGGCGCACGCGCTGGGCTGGCATTGGTGCAGAAGATCGACCAGCACATAGTCGATCGAGCTGCGGCCAGCGAGGCACTCAAGCCCTCAATCTTCGACGTGATCACTGGAGCCGCGAACCTGCCGCCACACGCCGCCCAGGAACTGCCGTCTCGGGAAGAACACGCAGCCCAGATCGAGCGGGTGGCTGCCGATCTCCGCGAGCATGGCCCCGACCGCGTGATCCTCAAGCCCTGCGCTCACTGCGGCGGGCCGCCGGTTCCCTTCGTGCAACTGGCATCCCAGGGGTTCGGGGCGGCTCCCCGGATGGATAGCTACGGCGAGGACGGTCTGTCGGTCGAGGCCTTCGTCTACTGCCACGAATGCGGCGCCACCGGCCCGATGTTCGCAGAGGACATCTTCGATGCGTCCGACTACGACCAGGCCCTGGCCGAGGGCGTTCGCCTCTGGCAGGACCGCGACGGGCGCCATGCCGATCTGTACGAAGCCAATGCCGAACTGAACGTGTTCCCTCGCCCTGTTATGGAGGTGGCCCATGACTGAGCAGAACGTGTGCGAGCACAGAGAGAACCTGCGCAGTGATGGCGTATGCATCGAATGCGGAGAGCAGGTGCCGCCAGCCTTCGGCGAGATCGGGGCAGACGGCTGGAGGAAGCTCGGACAGCCGGCGATGGTTGGCGGCGTCATCTTCTCGCCAAAGCTCTCTTCACGCCTTGTCGTCGAAGCAGCCCAACGACATCACGAGTACAGCCAGCAACCGGAGGTGGAGGCGGAACGCCTGGAGCGGCTTCGCGACCTGCTGAAATCGGTACACGCCGCCCCGTCGCAAGCTGACCCCGTGCACCACCAGCTGGTGCATAACATCTCGGCATTTGCTCTGGATCTGATCCGCGGCGCCGGTGAGGGCGGCAGCTTCGATGGAGGCTGCATTCAAGACCTCGCGGTCAAGCACGGCCTGATGACCATCGAGGAGTGTGAAGAGCCGTGCAGTGATGAAGGCTGCGCGTGCGCCCAGTACGGTTTCCCGAGTCAGTGCTACCGGATCAAGCTGGAGGTCTTGGCCATTGAGCAGATCGCCAAGGCGCAAGGCGAAAAACTGTCTCCGAGACCGACTCCGGAGTACTCACATGAATAGCGCTCACTGGTTCTGGCACTGGCTGCTCGGCATCGCGGCGATCGCCTTCTTCGGGATGCTCATGGCAGCTATTGAGCAGCGCGACGAAGCCCGCCGCTTGGCCAAACCCGTCATCGACATGAACGGCACCACCATTGTGGTCTCGTGCCCCAAGCCTGCTACCCCAACCGCCGCCAGCCCAGCGCCGCGGCAAGAGAGGTTCATCCTATGACCCTGACCGCACACGTTCCGGCAACGGCCGGCGCGCAGACGTTCGAGCTGATCAGCAGCAACCCTTTCGCCGTCCTGGGCGATCGGTTGGTACAACTCGGCCTTGCCCTGCAGCGCGGGGAAAGCACTGTCGAGCAACTGGTTCCGCTGGCCAAAGCGTGCGGCTTGGAGCTGCGCATCAAGGTGGTGGAGGGCGAGCTGTGCTGATGAAGCCTAAGCACCTGAAGCGCCTTATCAGCATCTGGCGCCGACCGGGACTCTCCCTGCTGACTCAGCTCCTCATTGCCCGGCGCGTCGCTCGCCAATACGACGAAGAGCAACGGCTGGACAGGCTGGTGATCCGCAGCCACGCGAAGGTGTTGAGCGCCGGGTTTCCGTTCACCAGGTCGCGCCTCGCAGAGCTTACCGATCAGGCGCGACGCTCCAGGGAAGCGCGGCGAGAAGCGCGCGCGGCGATCGGCCATTGGGTGGTTCTGCTCGGCGGGGCCATCGAGGAAACGATTGGCGTCTCCAAAATCTGCGATGCCCTTTCCGTGAACCCTGTGCACCGTGGCGAAGTATCGGAAGCGGGCCCAGGTGAAGCCCTGGACTATCTGGTCTTCGTGGCAGGCCTCGAGGAAAGCGCGGCCCAGCTCAGCGGGCGCAGCGCGCAGACCTTCAAGCGCGGCGGGCTGTTCCAGTGCGTCCTTGAACGGATGATTGCCTATGGCAAGGCGAATCCTGGCGCGCTGCCGGACCCGCTCGCACCTGGCGGCCCGCTGTACGGGCTACCCGTCACCGAGATTAGTGCCGACGGCGCAGCGAAGATCACGCGGGCGGCACTCACCGTGCACAGCCGAGACGGCACCAGCAAGGTCGTGAAGCGCAAGCCGGAGGTGCGCCGTGGGTAAGCCAATCGGAGACCTCGCACGCCAGGCCCTTGATCGCGCAAGGCGCACACCGCCGGCGCCCGCTCGCATTCGGGCACTCGCCAGGCCGGCACAGGCAGAACGGAAAGCGATCACGGAGAGGCGCGAGAAGGTTGAGGAAGGATTGCCGGTCAGGGTCGCCCCGGCCGGCCAGCGAGTCGACCAGGTGCTGTTCAGGCAGGGGCGCATCGAGACGGCCGAGTTACTGAGCACGATGCTTGGGATGATCGAGCATCGGGGAGCAGCGGCCGAGGTGATCGCGCGATTGAGGAAGGGGGCCGAGTCCAAGCCGGCGAGCTATGCCGCTGGCGTTGAGGCCTTGCTTGAGGAGGTGGCGGCGATGGTCGCGCGCCACGAAATGAACAACCCGCAAAACGTGGCGCGGGAAAGCTGGAGGTAGGTGATGGAACAAGTTAATCAGTTGGACCGACTGCTCAAGATCGCCGAGGTGAGTAACCTGGTCGGACTGGGGAAGAGCGCGATCTACGACATGATCACTGCGGGTAGCTTCCCCGCTCCGATCAAGATCGGCTGTGCCTCTCGGTGGTCGTTGCTGGAGGTGGTGCAGTGGATCGAGGACCGCAAACGCGAGCGCGCCGCCTGATGTCAGGCGGCAGGCTCACCAGCCTTCCGGCAACCCTCCACCCAATCCGCCCAGGCCTGCATCATTTCCCGGCGCTCATCCAGATAAGCCGCGTGGTTGTAGGCCTTCTTCGTTTTGTCCTTCTCCTTGTGGGCCATCTGCGCATCGATCACTTGGGGACGGAAGCGGCCGATCTCCTCCAGGTGCGTGTTCGCGGTCGCGCGGAAGTCGTGGCAGTGCCAACCGGTGAGCCCCATGTATTCCATCGCCCGATTCAGCGTGGTCGGGCTCAACGGCCGCGACGGATCTTTCAGCCCTGGGAACAGCAGTTCGCCGCCAGTGATCTTGCGCAGCTCGCGTAGCAGGTCGACCGCCTGGGTGGACAGTGGCACCAGGTGAACGCGCCGCTTCTTCATCCGCTCCGCCGGCACCGCCCACAATGCGTTGTCCAGATCGAACTCGGACCAGTGCGCTGCGCGCAGCTCCACGGTGCGGGTGAACAGCATGGGCAGCAGGCGCAAAGCAATCACCGTCACGCGGAAACCCTTGTATTGGTCGACGGCAGCCAGATAGATACCCAGTTGCTCTCGCGACATCGGCTGGCTGTGGTTGATCTCCGCTCGCTCCACGGCGCCCTTCACAGCGGCAGCGGGATCAGCGTCAGCGCGCAGCGTGACCACGCCATAGCAGAACACCGCCGAGATCCACTGTCGCACCTGCAGCGCATACGCGGGCGCCCCACGGGCATCCATCCGGCGCATGATCTCCAGGATGTGCGCCGCGGTGATTTCCCGCAGCGGCAACCGGCCGATGTAGGGATAGACGTTTTGCTGGAGCGCCCGGCGGATTTGGTCGCGGTACTTCTCCGTCCGCTTAGCCAGGCGTTGCTCGATCCACTCTTCGGCGACCACCTCGAAGGTGTTCTGATTCTCCGCCAGCTGCTTGGCCTTCTCGGTCTGGCGCACGTGTGACGGGTGCCTGCCGGCCTTCACCAGCGCCTTGGCCTCATCGCGCTCAGCGCGAGCATCGGAAAGCGACACATCAGGATAGGAGCCGATGGCGAAGACGTTCTCTTTGCCGGCGATGCGGTAGCGGTATCGCCAAAGCTTTGATCCGTTCGGCTTCACTTCCAGGAACAGGCCGCCGCTGTCGGTGAGTTTTATGGAAGCGGGCCCAGGCTTTGCCTGGCGGATCTTCACGTCGGTGAGTGGCATGAGGGTATGCGGGTATCGGTCCGTTGATACCCGCAACGGTACCCGCTTTTTTTCAGGATGTCAGCGGGTAGATGTGGACCGGCACGGACAGAACAGCCAGTAACGGCGGTGCTTTCAGGGGATATTCAGGAGGGAAGCGGATTGATGCGGAGGGGAATCGTGCTGATCGATCATCAGCAGCATGTCTGCTCGAACCTCATGATTGCACTGCTTTCGGATCGCGCCATCGTCGACACCCGTTGCGGCCTCGTAGGCTGCGCGAATCTGGCAATTATGCCAGCGGATGAGAGAAATGGACGCGTAAGAAGAGACCGGCGCTATGCCGGGAAAGAAGGAATCAGGCGCGCCAGCGCCAACGGGCGAATGCCTTGAGGAGGGAGGTGATGATGCGGCTGCGGTGGATCACGGTTGCGGTCTCGCCTAGCGATGGCCGAACAGTAGCCCAAGGCCGGGCGCCAGCGCAATACGCTGGGCGCCCTTGCCGACGAAGGTAGGAAGGTTCAGCGGCACGCATCCAGCGCGGCACGCAAACGGATTTCGTAGGCGAGATGCTGCTGCCGCTCGGCCAGCAGCGCGCGCACTTTGCTTTGCAGATCGTCCGCCGGGCGCAACTCGGCGGTGGCAAAGCGAGGCGTTTCGACGGCCGGCGCGCGACACGGAACCGCCACCGGAATACGCACCTCCAGCGGTACCGGAGCGGTGGAAGTGCAGCCCGCCAGGAGCAGCACGGAGAGCCCCCACAGCGGCTTCATGGCAACAAAGCCCGGTCGAGCAACTGACGAACCGCCGCACACTCCTCGCCGTCACTGCGCTCCAGCAGCAAACGGCTGGCAGCCGCTTCATGGCTCTGCGCCTGCTCGCGGGCCAAGGTCAGCGCGCGCTCGGCGGAGTCCGCCCGCTGGCGGGCAGCCTGCTCCAGCGCCTCGACCTGAACGTTCTGCAGCGCCAGCTTCGACTCCAGCGCCTTGCCGGCGTCGCTGCAACGCGCCTGCTGCATACGCAGGCTCTCCAGCTGACCGCCATAAAAGCGCGCGCTCAGCCAGCCGCCAAACACGCCGCCCAGCAGAAAGCCGGCTATGCCCAGCACCAGCCAGAAACGGTTCATTCCAGCACCGCCTGCGCCCGCCGCCAAAGCTGCACACGCTCCTCGAGGCCATTCAACCCACCATTGATGCGCCGGGTGATGTCTTCGAAGCGTGCCGCATCGGCCAGCTCATTGAGCCCGTTGCACTGCCACCACCACGCCGCGGTGCGGCACGCCCAGCGCGGCTCCGCCAGCAGCTGCGGGCGGGCCACAAAGGGTTGCGCCAGCCCTTCACCGACGGAGCGGTAGTTGCTCCTCCCGGTCACCTGCAGCAGGCCGCGACCGCGAAAGCGCCAACCATCACCGGAGGCTTCATCGCCATTGCCGTTGCGCCCGGCGTAGACAAGATTGGCGATGCGTTCCGGCTGGTACGCCACCTCCCGCGCCAGCGCCGTGGGCGAGCCATCGGCACTGCGAAAGCGTCGCGGCCAGACAGTGGCCAGACGCTGAGCGCTGTAGGCCAGGCTTTCCACGCTGCGCGTCAACTGCGCACTCTCGTGGCCGATCTGCGCGATGAAGACGGCTAAGCGCGGCTTCGTGTCGATGGCGAAGTCACGCATCGCCGCTTCCAGCACCGGCAGAAAAACGCCCGCGACGGGGCGGGCGTTGGGCAGGATCAACAGGAGCTGACGTTCATCGATGAGCATGTCAACCGCCCTCCCCGGCCTTGCCCTTGCCTCGCGCCCCGCCGTTGCACTGCAGCGAGGTAGTCCAACCGCCGGCAGAAAAATGCTGGGTGACCGACTCAATCAGGTAGCTCCCGTCGAGCCCAGGCTTGAAGCCCTGCAGATCGATGGTCAGTTCGGCGAACAGGTCGGCGCGACCGGGCATGTCCAGCTGTACCTCGGCGCTGTTGCGGTTGAACTCGGCCAACCGGGCTGCGGCGACGCGTCGAGCCGCTGCTTCATCCGGCTGCAGGTGCCGGTCGCAATGCTCGGCCGTCACCTGCGAAGGCGCATCAGGATTGCTCACGCGCACCTGCTTCTGTACACCATCGGCACCGCGATAGGGCACCTTCACTGCCGCCACTACCTTGCGGTCATCCAGGGTGAAGCGGAACGAACCGACGTCCCCGCGCCGCAGCAGCGGGATCTCCAGCGCCTGCCCGGTGGCGCTGCGACCGGACTGACGCGGCTGCACCAGCAGGCTGTTGTTGGCCAGCTTCGCGGTGCAGTCATACTGCCGCGCCAGCCGGGTGATGAAGTTGAAGTCCGACTCGCGGATCTGGTCAATGCGCGCAATCAGCGTGTCGACGTTGCACGCCGCGCGCCAGCCGTTGCGCGCGGCGATGTCGGCCACCACGTTGGCCAGACTCGCGCCCTCCCAGCTGTCGCTGCGCGCAGCCTTGCCCTGGCCGCGCATGTCGCCACTCTTGCCCTTGATCACCAGGTTGTCCGGCATGCCGCTGTAGGTCAGCGTATCCACCACATAGCGGCCCATGCGCGTGAGCGGTGCGCCGTCGTAGCCGAGGAACACCTCCAGCGCGGCGCCGCGGCGTGGCAGAGTGACGGCGCCATCGCGGTCATCAATGGTGATCTGGAAGGTGTCCGACTCCAGGCCGGGCTTGTCGGTGAGTTGCAGCTCGATCAGCCGCTCACTGACCAGCGGGGTGATGTCCGCGCCGTCGGCACTGATGCGAAAGGCAGGTTTCATAGGCCACCCTGAATGAAAAGGCCCTGCCGAAGCAGGGCCTGATTGCTGAAGTGCACGCTGCTGGTCAGTCCCACAAACGCACGCTCTGGTTAGCCGGCGCGAGCAGTTCCGGCAGGCGGATGATTACCCCGCTGCGCAACGGCTGAGCCTCGTCGGCCAATCCGGGATTGGCATCCAGCACAGCTTCCAGACAGCCGTTGAGGTGCCCGTAGCGCTGGTAGCAGAGGCGGTCCAGCAGGTCGCCGTCAGCGCTTCTGACTATCGTCGTCGCCATAGCGGGTGAACTCCAGGTCGAGGGTTTGCTGACGCGGCACGCCATTGGCGAACAGCGCCTCCTGCGTCTCGCTGATCTTGGTCAGGCACCAGTTGCCCAGGTCGTCGCCGCGACCGGTACCGAGATGGACCGGCTCGCTCAGCGCGGCGATGTCGCGCAGCATCCGCGGCTGGTTCCAGCCGACCCGCTGCGCGGTATCGCCGGCACGGATGAATAGCGGCATGACCACGCCATTGAGCGTGAGCGTTTCCGGGCCCAGGCCGACGCTCTGCTGCGCGCTGCGCCGGCCAAGCCGTGCCTGGTCCTTCCAGGCATAGCTGCTGGTACGGGTCAGGCGCTGGAAGCCGGTGGTGTCGACGTTGAAGTAGTAAGTCTGCTCGGTCGACTTCAACGGGGTCATGATCAGCAGGTGCTGCGGGACCTTGCACATCTGCTCGGAGGGATCGAGCCTGGGCGCCAGCACCGAGCTGGGCAGGATGTCCTTCAGGCGTGGATCGATCTTGCCCAGCACCTTGTTTACCGCCTGGCCGGCGTTATTGATCTCTTCCCCCAGCTTCTCCACGCGCTCGTTGACCTCGGCCGCCACCTGCCGGGTCTTGTCGAGGTTCTTCTGCAGCTTTTCCTGCTCGGCCTGGGCTTTCTTCACCACGTTCTGCAGCTTGCCCTGGGCGCGGACGATGCCATCGGTGGCGCGCTTGAGCTTCGCTGCCGCTGCGGGAGTGAGACCGGGCAGGCCTTCGAGCGCAGCGACGCCACTGCGGATATGCAGCAACGCCTTGTCCACCGGACCGGCAACCTGCTCCAGATCGCGCCGGGCGGCCGTGGCAGCACCGGCAATCATGCCCAGGCCGGTATTGAACTGTTCCAGATAGGTCATGGGGCCTCCTCACATGACGACGGTGTCGAACAACGCGTTGCGCTGCCGTTCCTGCTGGGCCTCGGCGATCAGCCGGCGCATCGCCGGGATCAGTTCGTCCAGCAACTGCTGCGGATTGACGATATTGCCCACCACGTTGATGCTCACCTGCGGCGAGAAGGTCCAATTGGGCGGAGCAGCAACAACGGCCGGCGGAGCTGCCGGCGGCGCGGCGAGCGATGGCGCTTTCGCTGCCTCGTCCGATGGGCCGAACAGCGCGCCGACCCTGCCACCTATCCATTCGCCGACGGTCGCGCCGATGGCGCCACCCACCAGCGTCCCCACGACGGGAATCGGAATCAGCGTGCCTAGCGCAGCACCTGCTGCCGCGCCAATGGCCGAGCCTCCGGCCTTGCCGTAGCCGACGGCCTTCTGCCCGGGCGACTGGTCACTGGCATAGACCGAGGCAACATCGGCGATCGCCAACGCGGCATTGACCGGCCCGAAACGTCGCAAGCCCGCTCCAGCTTTCCGTACCAATCCGCCCGCCGCCCTCCCGATGCCGGAAGCACCCACGCGGCGTGCCAGGCCTGCGCCACGACGCACGATGCCACCAGCAGCGCGACCGACACGCGAAGAGCGCACGGCTTGTGCCGCCCGGCCGAGCCATCCGGAGGCGGCTCCGGCGGCGCGTCCCAGGGTGGACCGGGCGCGCTGAAAGATACCGCCACGCGCCGCACTGCCCGAGCCGCCGGTTTTCGATTTTCCGCCGCCCTTGCCTTTGCCCTTGCCTTTCGGCCTGCCCTCGAGGAGACCGTCGCACACGCAGGCCGGCCAGTTGGTGACGAAGACATCCTGAACATCGCGCTTGCCCCAGTTCCAGGGCATTGCATCATTGGCGTCCTCGACGAATTTCTTTGCGTCGATCAGGGACTTCAGCGCCAGCAGACCACCGCCGACAAACTCCAGGGCACCTTGATGGCTGAGCATGGCATCGCCAATTCCCAGCATGGCGCCGGAAATCTTCTGCTCGCTGGCTTCCAGTTGCCCCAGCGGCGAGTCACGGCGTTTCTCCACGCCTTGCTGAAGCAGATCGGCAGGCGCGGCTGCCAGGGTCTGCCTGGACTGCAACAATGCCTCGCTCTTCTGCGCGTCGCCTGGCCGGACCGACGCCAGGCTGCCGAGCAGATCACGGCTGAACAACTCGACCGACGGCGCTTCCTTCTGGCCACGCCACGCCACTGCACTCAGCGCACGCTCCAGATCGACAGCATTGTTGATGCCACCTTTCTGCTGCAGGGCGCTGATCAGTTGTGCTGTCGTTTGCGTCGACACGCCCTGTCCCTGGGCGAACCTGGCCGCCACTGGCAACATCGCGTCCATATCGCGGAGCGGCACCTTGCTCTCGACCATGGCCTGTGCCAGATCCAGCACCTTGTCGTGCGGCATCGCGGCCTCATCAGCCACCTTCATGACCCGCTTGCCCAATGCCGCCTCGGCGACCGGGTCGTAGGGTTGTCCTGCCGCTTCGCGCACCTGCATCAGGCGCCCACGAAACGCGAGGCTCGCGCTCAGGGCGTATCGCGCAACATCACCGACAGAGTTCAGCTCGGACAACGACTTGGTCGCCGTTTCCATCCGCTGCCAGTCGTTCGCCGGTGTGCTCGCCGGTGGCGGCGCACTCACCGTGATCTTCGGCAGCCGAATTTCCGCCGGCCGCATCACCAGCAGATCGATGATCCGCCGCAGCGCCAGCCGGGTTTCACCTGCATTGCGCTCACTGGCGCGATGACGGATATCCTGGTTGTCCTGAACGGCATCGATGCCCTCCACCAACGTGCGCAGCGGCAGACTCGCATCCAGTTTTCCAACGAGGTTCCCCAGGCGCATGGCGGAGTCTGCGATCACCCGACCGAGCGTACTGCCCACCCCGACGACAGCCGCCACCAGCACGTCCGGCTTTTCACTCATTTCCATTTCATTCGCCCTCTGACGACATTCGCCACTTCGACGACAAGGGAGCGCCGGTCACCCGACGCTCCTTGAGAGCGACCTAGCCCGCCTCGTCCCCAAGCCACCAACGCAGGTCGCTCAGGGTCATGCGTTCCAGTTCGCCGGCCGTGAAGCCCGACTCAGTCGCCAGTCGCCGCGCCAACTGGCGCATCAACGCGAAGCTCATCGCCGTCGTCTCGCACCAGGCGAAAGTAGGCGTGCTGCAGCCGCTGGTAGTCACTGAGTTTCAGCCCCTCCAGGTCCTGGCGGCTGACCTGCAGCAGCGAGGCAAACAGTTGCAGTTCGCGCTCCTCATCATCACTGGCCACCTTGCTGGCCAGACGGATGTCGCGCACGGTCGGCGCACGCAGGGTCAGGGTGTCGACATCGATGCCGTTGCAGGAGGTCGGGCGCGACAGTTGCACCACCGCCGCGTCCTCGGACAGGCTCAGCCACGCGGGCTGTTTGACGGAGTCTTGCATCACGGCTCTCCTCAGACGCCCAGGTCGTTACGCATGGCAGCGAGCTGGTCGACACCGTCGATCTTGCGCACCGAGTTGGCCGGGTCGATCTCGAACATCTCGCGGCCTTCGACCTCCAGCTTGTAGTAGGAGACGGCCACGCTGTAGGTGCAGGCGGCCAGGTCGCCGGCCTTCCAGTCGCCCGGGTTGATTTCCTTGAGCAGGCCGCGAACGGTGGCGACCACCGGCACGCTGCCGCCCTTCTGGGTCTTGAAGGAGCCACGGAAGGTGCCGTTGAAGGCGCCCTGGTCGCTCAGGCCGAAGAACTTCATGGCCTCGCGGCGTGCACCGTTGGTGGTGAATTTGGCTTCCATGGCCTCCAGGCCCACATCGAGCAGGACCGGAGCGTCCATGCCGCCGGCACGGTACTCCTGGGTCTTCACCTTGAGGGTCGGCAGGGTCAGGGACGGCACGTCACCGGCAAAGCTGACGCCGTCGACGAAGAGGTTGGTGTTGGTGAGGATCTGCGGAATCATCTGGGGTTCTCCTTAAGCTGCGTCCAGTACTTCGGTGAGCCACTGATCGGTCACCTCGACGCGGAAGTTGGGGTTCTCGGCAGGCGGTACGTCGGTGAAGCGGATGTTCCAGTACACCTTGCCCTGGGCCAGTTGGCTGGCGGTGTTGAGTTCCGGGTCGGCGTACACCTCGAAGTCGATCACCGCACCCTGGTTCTTCAGGTCGCGCATGAAGGCCTGCAGGCCCTCGGTGACGTCCTTCACGTAGGTCTTGGTGATGCCGCGGTCGACCGCCCACTTGTGCCCGGCGAGGATCGCGTCCATCACCATGTCCATGGTCCGCACGCGGGTCACGAAGGCCCATTTGGCATCGCTGGAGAGGGTGCGGTTGCCCCACAGGCGGTAGCCGTCGTCGCGGATGATGGTGGTGATGTTGGCGTTGTTGAGCAGGTTGGCGCGGCAGGTCTCGTCGCCGTCGAGGAACTCGATGGGGCGCCCGGTGCCGGTGATGCCGAGCAGTTCCTTGTTCGACGGCGAGGACCAGAAGCCGTACTGGCTGTCGGTCCAGGCGAACAGCGCGGCGGCGTTGGCCGAGGCCGGCGCATCGACGGTGGCGCTGCTGGCGGTATCCCAGTACTGCACGCCCGGATCGACCAGGAAGATACGCTTGCTGCCGAACTCTTCGGCGTAGGCGAGCGCTGCCTCGTCGGTGGTGTTCGGGCCATCGACGATGGCGATGGCGCGCAGCTTCTCGGCCAGCGCGCCCATGGCGGTTGCCACCGCCTGGGTGGCGGAGTGCTTCGGCGCGATCAGCAGGCGCGGCTGGGCATTGAAGCGCGACTTGCCGTCGAGCAGCGCCTGCAGACCGGTACGCTGGCCGGCTTCGGTGACGCTGCCGATGATGGCAGAAGTCAGCTGTGCCGCGTCTTCGACCTTGGCTACACCCACTGCCACGACCACCGCGGCGGACTGGGTGAAGATGGCGGTACAGGACTTGTAGATCGCCGACGCAGTGCCGAAGGCAGCGGCCGCTTCACGCAGGTTGGTGAGCAGTACGGGCATGTCCGCCTGGGCGGTCAGCTTGCTGTCGGGGGTGAAGGTATCCACCAGGCCGATGATCGAGGACGACGGCAGCGCAATGATGCGCGCACCGACGTCGACATTGGTGACGGTGACGCCGTGAAAGAAGCTCATAGGGTTTTCTCCAGACATAAAAAAACCGCCGGGAGGCGGTTGGGTGGTTTGCCTTTGCCGCTGCGAGCGGGTGGCAAGGTTGCAGGCATCGTCCATACAGACTTTTGATGCCGGGGGAAGAACAACTGCAACTTCAGATTGGTCAGTAGCCTATTGCCATCCAATCGAAGCCCATGGTGCCGGGCGCCCCATTCTTATCAACGCAATAGAAAACCCCTGCCGTATTTGTCCTGTTGTTAATTCCGACATAAACGGGCAGTCCAGTGGCAACCCAGCGTCCGACAGCGGTGACCGAACCCACGCCGTTCGGGAACGGTATGGGCCAGGCCACATTCGCAATTCCGTCGGCACCAGAGATAAATCCGCCCCACTGGATGATCAGTCCGCTGGGAAGCCGCTGAAATCCGGCATTTGCCAGCGAAGCGCCAAAACTTTTCGCGAGAGCGTTGCTTGCAGAGCCAGAACTGATGATCCAAGACCCACCGGATTTAATCAGGCAGATGTTTTCTCCCGGCCCCAATACAAAAGAGCCCATCAAGCCACCGGTCAATGGATATATCTTGTCGGTACCCTGTGCCTGCAATACGAGAGCAGCAGCATTGCTGCTGCCGATTTCCAACGTAGCGCCTTCGATAACGGCGGCTATGGCAGGTAATACGATGTTGTAACCAGAAGCTCCAGATGCCAGCACGTATTTACCGGTGTCGGCGGCAGTCAATGTCGTTGCGGCACTGACGTAGAGGACTGAGGCCATGTTCCCGATCGCTCGTTGAACGAATGCCGTAGTTGCTAGCGAAGTGTCGTTATCGAATTGCGCAGGAGTAGGCGCCGTCGGATTCCCGGTCAACACTGGAGAACTCCGGGGAGCCATTGGCGCAATCGCTGTCTGAACGAAAGCAGTAGTCGCCAACTGCGTGGAGTTCACCCCGGCCGCCGCTGTCGGCGCGGTTGGTACTCCAGTGAATGCAGGGCTATCGGTTACCGCGATGTCTTTCCAAGCTGACCAGATTGGCGCGGCCGCCGAGCCATTCCCAGTACAACTACGCCAGCCGCTACGACCACTATTGGTGTCCTGCACACACTGGATCGCCTGGAACACACCCGCCTGGTCAGCGCTACGAACCCAGAACTGCACCGTCAGAGTTGGCGAATACCCCACCGGTATCCCCGTGGTCGTTGCAATACTGCGATAGATCCCCGACACAACGTTGCTGCAGTCATCAAGTGATGCATTGGGCCAGTTCGGTTGATAACTGGAAGCTCCCAGTCCGACCGCCCCTAGCGCTGCCGACAACGAAGCCTGGGTCGTCAGCTCTTGCCAGGACAGCCAAGCCGACGCGCTACGACGCCTGAACAGAAGTCGATCGCTGGAGATCGGTTGAAAAAGCTGGAAGCCAGCCACACCATAAATCTTGTGCAGCACTACCCCAGAACTGCTGACGGGAGCCCCGACCGTCGTCGAGCCGACATAGTAGAGGCCAGCCGGCAGGCTCACATCATCTATGTCCGCCATGCTAGGACCAGTGCTCACTGCGCCGAGGCCGACCTTGTCGCGCAGGAAATTCCAGACAAAAGCCGTGGTGGCCACGGCAGTATCGTTGCGCTCGCTGGCAGCAGTCGGAGCTGTCGGGGTACCGGTGAAGCTCGGCGACGCCAGCTTCGCCAACCCATTGGTAATGTTCTGGAACGCCAGCGCCGTGGTGCCCAGGACAATCGTACCGTCGGTTACCAACTGCCAGACGCTGTCCGCCTGAACGGTACCGCTCTCCACGGTAACGGTGAGCCCCGGCGTGACCTCGCTGTTCTCATCAGCATCGGTCGCACGTTTCCAGGCGCTGGTAGCGACGACATACAGACCATTGTCCACGGCGTTGGTCTGGTTCTTCACCAGTACGCGGTCCCCCGCGGCCAGCGCGACACCATCCACCGTCTGCAGTCCGCTCAGGGTGATGCTCGCGGTAGTCGCCACACGCACCGACTGCTTGTAATCCAGCCGATTCAGCGCCGTGACGATGGAGTTATCCACATACTCCCGAGTCGCCAGCACCACGCTCGGATCGATCTTCAGCTCCACCGACGCCGCATTGCTGACGATCAGCACGATGCGCACGGTCTGGGTGCGGCCGCTGCCTTCGGCCAGTTGCGGTTTATAGGAGGGCGCGCAGTTGGCGTAGGCGATCAGCGCGCCGGCTTCGTCGTACAGGCCCATCTCGCGGATCCACCAGCCGCCCACATCTTCGGGGATGACCTGTTCGGCGATGATCTGCGAGTTGTTCGCCGGGTCGACGCTCAGGCGGTTCAGCGGCGCGCGGCGGACTTCGTTGACCAGCTGCGTGCGGCTGGCGTCGGGGGTCGGCACATTGCCGCCGCCGTCGCCCAGGGCGAGCTGGGTGATTTTCAGGGTAGTGCCCAGCGCGGTGGCATTCGCCAGCTTGCCGGCACCGATCGTGGTGAGAAGTGCGTAGTAGGTTACGGCCATGGGTAGACGCTCAAGCTATCGATGGTGTGCTCCCGTCCCGGCAAGCCGTAGCTGCCGAGTGCTTCGATCACATCCGGGAGGTAGGGGTAGACGGTGACGATGTCGCCGTCGTATTGCCCGGAGCCGACGGTGATCCGCCCCTGGGATTCCAGGCTGATATCCAGCCCGATGAGGTGCCGCGTGAGCGGTTTGGCGTCTTCGATCAGACGCTCCACCTCCTGGTACATTTCTTCGCTGATGCCGCTGTCGAGCACACCGATGCGCAGCCGGAAGGTGCCCGGCTCGCCCATGGGAGTGCCCTGCCACCACTCGATGATCTCGATCAGGTAGCCCAGCGGTTCGATCACCCGCCGCAGCGCGGCGATGGTTCCCTTGTGCTGGTGGATGCGGAAGGCCGCGGCCACCGCCTTGCGCTTCACCGCCTCGCTCCAGGCCGGGTCCCAGCGGTCCACCGACCAGGCCCAGGCCAGGTAAGGCAACAGCGCGACAGGGCAGCGTTGCGGGTCCATCAGTTCGCGCAGGGGCACCGGCAGGTCGGCGACCTGCACATCAGCCAGGACGCGCTCCAGCGGTGTCGAATTGATCGGCAGCAGGCGGCTACTCATCGGAGCCACCGACACGGATCTGGTAGCCGCTGCAATACGCCGCCTGGGTGGAATCGAGCACCACATCGGCCGCCGGCTTGGCCAGCTCGACGCGCTGCACACCCTCCACATGCAGGGCGGCGAACAGCGCGCTGCGGCGGATATCCCGGCCGATGCGGCGCTGGGTGGCGATATAGCCCTGCAGCGACGCTTCGGCAGCCTGCTGGATCAGCTCGGCCTCCGGCCCCGGGTAGATGTAGAGCACGGCATCGACCTGGTAAGGCACGATGGCGGCGGACTGCACCGTGAGACGGTCGCCTACCGGGCGCACATCCTCATCATTCAGCGCAGTGCGCACCGCCTGGAGCAGCTCTTCCGAGGCAGCACCATTGCCCTCGGACGACAGCACGCTGACCAGCGCTTGGCACGGCTGCGGACTGATCGCCGAGACATCGGCAATACGTCCATCGGCGCCGAGTGCAAAGGCCACGTAGGCATTGCGCGGGCCGGCCACCGACAACTGGTCGAAGGCCAACTGGGTGCGGTTGCGCAGCGAGTCGTCGCCCTCCAGCACGGCCGGCGTCGGCGGTGAAGTAGTGGCGTCCGCCTGCTGAATCACCAGGCGTTTGACGTTGTAGCCGGCGGCCAGTTGGTCGAGGTCGCCCTGGGTCGCATAGCCGAGCAGCACTGCACGGGCGGCGTCGTTGATCCGCGCACGCAGCAGCAACTCGCGATAAGCCGCCAGCTCGAGCAGCTTGACCACCGGATCGGATTCCACCGCGGCATTCCAGCCTTCGCCCATGGCGCTGCGAAAGTCCGCCAGCAACTCCTCGTAGAGCGTTTCGTAGTCGAGGCTCTCCACCACCTCGGGGGCGGGCAGTTGAGACAGGTCGATCAAGCTCATGCCGCCACCTCCAATCCGATTTCATCGCCCAGGTAGACGCCGCGCAGGCGCAGCGAAACGCCGCCGGCGACCACTGCCACCACCTGCACGGAACTCAGTCGCAGACGTGGCTCCCAGCGGCCGATAGCGCGGGCCACTTCGGCCTGTACCGCGCCCTTCCAGCCTTCGGTCACCGGCAGATCGACCATGCGCCGCAGGCGACTGCCGTACTCGGGGCGCATGCGCCGGCTGCCCAGCGGCGTGGTGAGAATGTCCTCGATGGATTGCTTGAGGTGCGCCAGCGCGCCGAGCGGCTGGCCGTTGCGTCGATCCATGCCGATCATGGCCGCGCCCTCCGCCGCTCAGTGTGCGCACGGGAAAAGTTGCCCATGGCAGGTCTCCAGAAATGCAAAGGCCCGCACTTGGCGGGCCCGGGTGGGAAGTCGATACGACTTCAATGGGTGTGGTGGTTGCTGTTGCCGGCGGTATCCATGATCGAGCCGGTACTGCTGATATTGCCGTTCACCGTCAGCGCACCCTTGATGTTCACCGGCCCGCTCAGCTGGATACTGGCGGCGCTGACAGTCACCGCGCCAGGGTCGATCACCACCTGGGTGCCACCGACCTTCACCGTTGCACTACCGGCAGGCAGTTGCAGGTCGTAGCGATGCGCCTGCCAGTCGTAGCTCAGCATCGCGCCGTCGGGAAAATGCCAGCTCTCCACCTCGCCACGGTTGTTCGGCGGCGCCGATGCCGCGCCGAACAGCCCCGGTATGAAGGTGCCCATGGCGGCCGTGCCGGAAGGGCTGAGCAACACGCCCTGCTCGCCCAGACTCGGCGCACGCCAATGCCGGGCGACGCCGGCAGCCTGCGCGTGCCAGCGCACCCAGGCGCTGGTCCACTCGCCGGAACGCACCCGCACCCGTGCTGCCGCCAGGTCCACCGCCACCACCTCGCAAGGCATGACCAGCGCGGCGAGCATGCGGTCATGCTCGGCGCTGACGTAGTCCTGGTTCATTGCAGGGCTCCCGGATCGAAGTAGTCGTCCTCGTGGCCGGGGCCGGTCTCGGGGTCGAAGCCCAGCACCAGGCTTCCCGGTGGCTGGTCTTCCCACGGCCACTCGGTTTCACCCAGCAGCACCGGCTGTTGCCACTCCACCAGCCACACGCGGCAGGCCGCGAGCTGGGGATTGTCAAGTTCCGGCTGGGCCTGGATGAAGCTCACTGGCTCCAGCTCCAACCCCCAGTTCTGGGCGCGCAACAGCACCGCCAGCGCGGCGACATTGCGCAGCGCGAGCGCCTCGGCTTGCGCGTCGTCGCGCGGCACCAGGATGCGCGCCTGCAGCCGGCAGATCAGCACCGTCTGCCCATTGCCGGGGTCTCGCCCGGGCAGCAGGCCGGCGTACTCCAGCGCCAGCGCAGGAAGTGTCGCCGGTGCTTGCTTGAGTGGGCCACGCAGAAAGGCGCCGATCTCGGTCAATCGCGTGGATAGCGCCTCCTCCACCGTGTCGAGCAGCAGGGCGAGGGTCAAAGGTTGTTCGGACATGTCGTCTCCTTGAAGCATCACTCTTGTCCGCGCTCGCTTGGCGGCAGTTCGCAGACGCCCAGGCGCTTGGCCGCCCAGCGTTCGTAGAGGCCGACGGCGATCTCTGCACCGGCCGCCGCCGTCAGGCTGCCGATGGCAGCAGCCAGCGTCAGCGAGGCGCCACAGGCCATGGCCAGGAACATCACCGCCATGCCGCAGACGATCGAAGCGCCGGAACGCAACGCCAGCCGCCGCAGCAACCGCCAGCCGCCCAGACCGGCCTTGTCGGCGCGCCACATTTCACCGCTGATGCCGCCCGCAACTGCGAGCAGGATCAACCCCCACAAAGGCACATCGGCCAGGGTCTGAGGTTCGTTGCCCATTGGCTCACCTTGGATAAAGACGCCCGCGAACGGGCGAAACCGGCGGCTATCAGCCGGCCGGGGATGACTGCCGGCCTGACCGCCGGCGAACCGCCGAAGTCGACGGATCAAAAAACGCGGGCATGAAAAAGCCCGGCTCAATGGCCGGGCTTTTTTAAGGTTTCGCGTTGTGCTCCCTGGGGACGCACCTTTACAAGAATGACTACTTTTTACCCCCCGATTCCCGCTGGGACAAGGCTTCTCGGGGAATGCGCTGCAATACACAGATGACACACCGTAATGTGCTGCCGAAACGCAGAAATCAACCTTCGGAAATTTCAGAGGGCTTGATCATCAGCACGGTGGTAAAGCCGCTGTGCCACTCCTCGTCAGGGTAGAAATCGACTTCCGCATAGCCATGCTTGCCATAGAAGGCGCGCGCCTGATGGTTGAAGGTATCGGTCTCCAACCGGGCCTGAGAGAAACCTGCAGCGCGGATTTTCTGTTCCGCGTGATCCAGCAACACAGCACCAATGCCACGGCGCTGCTGGCCGGGTGAGACGTGCAGGGCATCGATGAAGTCGTCGCGCCAATCGAGCAGGCCGACGATCTCGCCATCGATGCAGGCGACCTGGAAATGCGCCAGGCGCTCGCGCACGTAGGCGGCGGTATGCGCAGAGGCCTCGAAGCAGGCGATGGCCTCGGCGCTCAGTGCGGGCTTCCAGGTGGCCTCGTAGGTTTCGCCGAGGATACGCAGGATAGCCTCTGCGTCGGCAGGCCCCGCGCGGCGGACAGAGATGGGAGTCGTCATGGGCCGCGAGCATAGCGCAATGCCGCCCGCGCGAAACAAGAAGCCCGGCGCAAGGCCGGGCTTCGAATGGTTACCGGGGGGACTCAGGCGGCGCGGCGCATCAGCCGCGACTGGATACTCTGGTGTGCCACGTGCAGGCGCAGGTAGAAGGTGTTGCGGCTGCAGCGGCAGTGCCGGTACTTCTGCGCGGCTTCGCTGTCGCGGTTGAGGTAGTGCTCGGTGACGACGTCCTTCTGCTCATCGGGCAGCTGGTTGATGATCAGGTCCAGTTCGGCAACGCGGTCGAGGATCACCTTGCTGCCCCGGGTGCCGCGGATCATCTCGCCCTTGTTGGCGATCATCATCGCCAGCAGGTTGCCGCCGGCGTAGCCACCGCCCGCGCTGCCGGGGTTGTGCATCTCTTCGGCCCAGAGCTTGAGCATTTCATCGATCGGCTTGATCACGGCGTTTCTCCCTGGCGGCTCAGTGCCGCCGCTCCAGTTCATCCATTGCCTGGCAGTCGATGCAGCGTGTGCAGCCCGGCGCGGCCAGGCGGCGCGCCGGCGGGATGTCCTCGCCGCAGTCTTCGCAGTACTCGGCGGAACTGACCGCCAGGCGAGAACGACGGCTGTGCAGCAGGTCCTCGATGCGGTCGAGCACCAGGTCGTTGGCGTAGTCGGCGATATCAGCCACGGCGCACCTCCGCGTCGGCGGTACGAGTGGAATGCCTGGCGTGTTGCAGGTGTTGATTCATGAAGGTCCTCCTGGCGACCTGCCCTCCGTGGTCGCCGAGCCTTCGGTCGGCCTGTGGTGGTCAGTCGCGATCTGTTCGTCGCGGACGCCTGACCATCGTGGTGGCGTCCCTTGCCGGTGCGCGGGCGGCACCTCCCTGGCCCGCCCGCGCCCTCCAGCCTGCCCCGCGCATCGCGCTTCGCAGGCAACCCGCGGCATCCTTGCCGCGGTGAGGGGGAAGCCGTTCGCCTCCCTTCAGCCGAACTGCAATTCATCTCTTCGTTTGGCTGCTGGCTTTTATGATTACAACCATAGCTATATTTAGTCAACACCAAAGCTATTTACACGCTACAACCCAGGAGGTAGAGTGCTCCCATGGAAAACTCACCCTCATCGACGCTGGCCGACCGCCTGAAACAGGCAATGGCCTCGCGTAACCTCAAGCAGGAAACCCTGGCCGAAGCCGCCGGGGTTTCGCAGAACACCATCCACAAGCTGACCTCGGGCAAGGCACAGAGCACGCGCAAGCTGATCGAGATCGCCAGCGCGCTGGGCGTCTCGCCGACCTGGCTGGCCACCGGCGAAGGCTCGCCGACCGCGGCCACCAGCGCCCCC
This sequence comes from Pseudomonas sp. GD03903, assembly GCF_029840045.1. NCBI lineage: Bacteria > Pseudomonadati > Pseudomonadota > Gammaproteobacteria > Pseudomonadales > Pseudomonadaceae > Pseudomonas > Pseudomonas sp. GD03903. The sequence goes on from NZ_JAOCBT010000020.1 coordinate 31,369, forward strand.
GCGCCACGCCCTGCCGATGGCAGCCCGCTGCGCCTGGAACCACTGCACCCATGGGATAGCGACACACCGCTGGACGAGGACGAAGTGGAACTACGCCTGTACAAGGAAGTGGAACTGGCGGCCGGCGCCGGACGCACCGCAGTGCGCGAGATAGAGGGGCGCAAGCTGCGTTTCTCCTACGCCACTCTGCGCGCGGCGGGGGTCGACCCGGCGGCGGCGATCTGCGCCCAGCTCACCGGCAACAGCATGGAACCGCTGATCATGGATGGCTCCACCATCGGCATCGACACGGCCACCACGCACATCACCGACGGCGAGATCTATGCCCTGGAACACGAGGGCATGCTGCGGGTGAAGTTCGTCTATCGCCTGCCCGGTGGCGGCATCCGCCTGCGCAGCTTCAACCGTGACGAATACCCCGACGAGGAATACCCGGCGGAGCAGTTCGACAGCGGCCAAATCCGCATGATCGGCTGGGTGTTCTGGTGGTCCACGGTGCGCCATCGCCGCGCACCGACGCTGGTTCGCTGAGCCTGTTTCGCATGAGGAAGACCCCGCTTCGGCGGGGTTTTCTCTGCTCGGCGATTGAATACAAATACAACCTTTGCTATATTTACTCCTGTCGCTACCACCATCGGAACAGGAGAGTCCCATGCAGTCGACCGCCGCTATTCGCCCCGCCCCGCGCCCGGAGACGGTGAGCCTGGTCTATCAGATTTTCGGGGACGTCCTGGTGCCGCTGGAGCAGGTGCGCGAGCGCTGGTTCCGCAACCTGAACCGGGAGAATTTCAGCAAGGCACTGTCCTGCGGGCGCATCGCCCTGCCGGTGACCACCCTGGACGACAGCCACAAGGCGATGCAGTACGTCGCAGTGGATCACCTCGCTGCGTATGTGGAAGAACGTTCACAGCAGGCAGACGCCGCCCTTGCCCGGCGCAAAGCGAATCTGCAGGTGGTGGAGGCGCGCCAGGCTGGGTGATTGGGCTCTTGTAGGAGCAAGCTTGCTCGCGAACCCGCTTAACGTCGGGGGCCGCCGGCGAACGCTGTTCGCGAGCAAGCTCGCTCCTACGAAAAGCCGTGCAATTGAGAAACTTTTGCGTGGGGAGTTTCCCTCTCCCCAACCCTGGCTGCGCGCGCCACTCCGAAGGGAGAGGAAGCCGATTGCGCCGGCTGACGCCAAGATTTCATCCTGCGCCGAACGGTCCCCTCTCCCTCTGGGAGAGGGTTAGGGTGAGGGTCGATCTGAGCGTGAAACCATCTGGCACAAGCGGATTCTGTCCGCGATATCCACGAACCGCGCCGCCCCGCCGCGGACGGAGTCCGCTCCTGCGAAAAGAAAAAGCCCCGCCGAAGCGGGGCTTTTCAGTCGAGTCAGCGACTCAATCGTTACCGTGCAAACGCGCGGTGTGCTCGGCCAGCGCCACGGCGCGGAACATCGCGCGGCGCTTGTTGATGGTTTCTTCCCACTCCGCCGCTGGCACCGAGTCGGCAACGATGCCGCCGCCGGCCTGCACGTGGAGTTCGCCGTTCTTGATCACCGCGGTTCGGATGGCGATGGCGGTATCCATGTTGCCGTTCCAGGCGAGGTAGCCGACAGCGCCACCGTAGACACCGCGCTTGACCGGCTCCAGCTCGTCGATGATTTCCATCGCGCGGATCTTCGGTGCGCCGGACAGGGTGCCAGCCGGCAGGATGGCGCGCAGGGCGTCCATCGCGCTCAGCTCCGGCTTGAGCTGGCCGTTCACGTTGGACACGATGTGCATCACGTTGGAGTAGCGCTCGATCACCATCTGTTCGGTGACCTTCACGCTGCCGGTCTGCGACACGCGACCGACGTCGTTGCGACCGAGGTCGATGAGCATCAGGTGCTCGGCGATTTCCTTGGCGTCGGACAGCAGGTCTTCTTCCAGCGCGCGGTCGGCCTCTTCGGTCGCGCCACGCGGGCGGGTACCGGCGATGGGCCGCACGGTGACTTCGCCATCCTCGACGCGCACCAGTACTTCCGGCGAGCTGCCGACGACATGGAAGTCGCCGAAGTTGAAGAAGTACATGTACGGCGTTGGGTTGAAGCAGCGCAGCGCGCGGTAGAGGTCGATGGGCGCGGCGCTGAAGTCGATGGACATGCGCTGCGACGGCACGACCTGCATGCAGTCACCGGCAAGGATGTACTCCTTCACGGTATCCACCGCGCGCTCGTAGTCCTCGCGGGTGAAGCTGGCGCGGAACTGCGGCTCCGGTGCATTGACTGCGCTGAAGTCCAGGCCGCGGCGCGGGGTGATCGGCTGGCGCAGGCGCTCCAGCAGCTCATCCAGTTGTGCCAGGCCCTTGTCGTAGGCATCGGCCTGGGCCGGGTCGGCGAGGACGATCGCGTGCATCTTGCCGGCGAGGTTGTCGAAGACAACTACCGCGTCGGAGACCATCAGCAGGATGTCCGGGTTGTTCAGCGGGTCCGGGTTCGGGCACTGCGCCAGGCGCTGCTCGACGTAGCGCACGCAGTCATAGCCGAAGTAGCCGACCAGGCCACCGTTGAAACGCGGCAGGCCGGCGATGGTCGGCACGCGGTAGCGCTCCTTGAATTCCTCGACGAAGGCCAGCGGGTCGGCGCACTCGAAGCTCTCGGTTTCGACGCCGTCGACCTTGATGCTCGCCTGGTGACCGTAGACGCGCAACACGGTGCGGCTGGGCAAGCCGATGATCGAGTAACGGCCCCACTTCTCGCCGCCCTGCACGGACTCGAGCAGGTAGGTGTTCGGGCCGTCGGCGAGCTTCAGGTAGATCGACAGCGGGGTGTCGAAGTCGGCAAGGGTTTCGCAGGTCAGCGGAATGCGGTTGTAGCCTTCGACGGCCAGGCGCTGGAATTCTTCGCGGGTCATGATCAGCCTCGTGGAATAAGAGCCTGTTTAGGATCTCGCGAGCTAGAGCGGAACAAGGCGAAATCGCTTGAGAGAGCGGAGTTTACACGCAGTAAACGAGCATCTCGAAAGCGATTTCAACGCAGTGCCGCCGACGCGCAGCAGATAGTAAACGGGCTCTGAGGGGGAAACGGACTTGGGTGCACACACGCCGGGCGGGCCGGCCAAAGGATGTCAGGCGCGCCAGCGCCAGCGGGCCAGGGCCTTGATGACTTTCATCCAGAGTGTGTGGGGAGCCGTTTCCACGGTGCTGTCTCGCTGAGCGGGTTTTGAAGCGGAGTCGGGCAACACTATCGCTTTGCCCGAGTCGAAGCAAGGCAGCAGATGGCGCAGGTCGTCGAGCACCAGTGTCGGGGTTTCCTCGGCGATGGGGCGACCGTGGTTGTAGCCGTAGCTCAGACCCACACTGCGCACACCGGCGGCCTTGGCGGCGAGAATGTCGTTGCGCGAATCGCCGACGAACAGCGCCTGCTCCGCCGACACACCGGCCATTTTCATCACGAACAGCAGCGCAGCCGGGTCAGGCTTCTGCTGCGGCAGGGTGTCGCCGCCAATGATCCAGCGGAAAAACTTGCCCAGCTTCATTTCGTCCAGCAGCGGGCCGACGAAGCGCTCGGGCTTGTTGGTGATCAGCGCCAGCTCGACGCCGCGCTTCTTCAGCCACTTCAGGGTCTCGATGACGCCGGGGTAGACCACGGTCAACGCATGGCTGTCGGCGTAAGCCTCCATGAACAGCTCAAGTGCGCGCTCGGTGTCTTCCTCACTGACACTTTCATGCTCGATGTCGCCCGCCAGGGCGCGGCGCACCAGTACGCGCGCGCCATTGCCGACCCAGTGACGCACGGCGTCCAGGCCGGCCGGCTGGCGCCCGAGCGCCAGCAGCATCTTGTCCACCGCCGCGGCGAGGTCGGGGACCGAGTCCACCAGGGTGCCGTCCAGGTCGAACATCACCAGACGCGGCAGCCCGGCGAACGGCAGTTGTGCAGCGCTCATCACTTGCGCGCCTGCGCCAGCTCGGCATGCATGGCGCGGATGACCTCGGCGTAGTCCGGTGCGTTGAAGATCGCGGAGCCGGCGACAAAGGTGTCGGCGCCAGCAGCGGCGATCTCGCGGATGTTCTTCACGTTCACCCCGCCGTCGATTTCCAGGCGGATATCGCGTCCGGAAGCATCGATCAGCGCGCGCGCTTCGCGCAGCTTGTCGAGGGTACCGGGGATGAACTTCTGCCCGCCAAAGCCGGGGTTCACGCTCATCAGCAGGACCATGTCGATCTTGTCCATCACGTACTTCAGCGCGTCCAGCGAGGTGGCCGGGTTGAACACCAGGCCGGCCTTGCAGCCGCCGTCCTTGATCAGTTGCAGGGAACGGTCGATGTGCTGGGTGGCTTCCGGGTGGAAGGTGATGTAGGTGGCGCCGGCTTCGATGAAGTCGCCGATGATGCGGTCCACCGGGGAGACCATCAGGTGCACGTCGATGGGTGCGGTGACGCCGTACTTGCGCAGGGCCGTGCAGACCATCGGGCCGATGGTGAGGTTCGGCACGTAGTGGTTATCCATCACGTCGAAGTGAACGATATCGGCGCCGGCAGCGAGCACCTTGTCGACGTCCTCACCCAGGCGGGCGAAGTCGGCGGAAAGGATCGACGGAGCGATGGCGTAGGGTTGCATGGCGCACCTCTGTGGGCGGAAATCACGGATGGCGCGCATTGTAGCCGCTCGGAAGGCTCGAAGGGGATTGGGCCGATAGTCGAGACGGAAAGGACTTGGAAGCGGAAGGGAAAGCGGGCAAAAAAATCGCGGATCGATCCCGCCCCTGTGGGTGAGCACAGGGACGGAAACGTCCGCGAAACACTGTGAATCAGGAAGTCGGTGCAGTCCGCAGTTTCTCGCTGCGGCCGCGCAGCCACTCAAGGGTCAGCAGGAGCAGGACGGAGAAGCCGATCAGCAGGGTCGCCGCAGCGGCGATGGTCGGGCTGAGGTTCTCGCGGATGCCGCTGAACATCTGGCGCGGCAGGGTGGCTTGCTCGGGGCCGGCGAGGAACAGGGTCACCACTACTTCATCGAAGGAGGTGGCGAAGGCGAACAGCGCACCGGAAATCACCCCCGGGGCGATCAGCGGCAGGGTGACCTTGAAGAAGGTCAGCACCGGCGGCGCGCCCAGGCTGGCGGCGGCGCGCACCAGGTTGTAGTTGAAGCCCTGCAGGGTCGCCGACACGGTGATGATGACGAAGGGCACACCGAGCACCGCGTGGACGATGATCAGCGAGATATAGCTGTTGCCCAGGCCCAGCGGCGCGAAGAACAGGTAGCTCGCCACGCCGATGATCACCACCGGCACGACCATCGGCGAGATCACCAGGCTCATGATCAGCGCCTTGCCGCGGAAGTCGCCGCGGGTCAGGCCGATCGACGCCAGGGTGCCGAAGACCATCGCCAGCACGGTGGCCGCCGGGGCGACGATGATGCTGTTGGTCAGCGCACGCATCCACTCGGCGGAGTTGAAGAAGTCGGCGTACCAGCGCAGGGAGAAGCCCTGCAGCGGGTAAACCAGGAAGGTGCCGGAGTTGAACGACAGCGGCACGATGACCAGTACCGGCAGCACCAGGAACAGCAGGATCAGGCCGCAGAGGATGCGCAGGGTGTAGAACCACACGCGCTCGACCGGGGACATGTAAGGACTCAGCATCTTCTTGTTCTCCTCATCAGCCCAGGCGCAGGCGGCTCGCGCCCACCAGCCAGCCGTAGATCACGTAGAGCACCAGGGTGGCGAACAGCAGCAGGCCGCCCAGGGCCGTGGCCATGCCCCAGTTGATGGTGGTGTTGGTGTAGAAGGCGACGAAGTAGCTGACCATCTGGTCGTTCGGGCTGCCCAGCAGAGCCGGGGTGATGTAGTAGCCGATCGACAGGATGAACACCAGCAGGCAACCGGCGCCGACACCCGCGACGGTCTGCGGGAAGTAGACCTTCCAGAAGCTGGCGAACGGGTGGCAGCCCAGGGAAATCGCGGCGCGCATGTAGCTCGGGGAAATGCCCTTCATCACGCTGTAGATCGGCAGGATCATGAACGGCAGCATGATGTGCACCATGGAGATGTACACGCCGGTGCGGTTGAACACCAGTTGCAGCGGCTGGTCGATCAGGCCCATCTTCAGCAGCGCGCCGTTGATCAGACCGCCCGACTGCAACAGCACGATCCACGCGGCGACACGCACCAGGATCGAGGTCCAGAACGGCAGCAACACCATGATCATCAGCAGGTTGGACTTGCGGGTCGGCAGGATCGCCAGCAGGTAGGCCAGCGGGTAGGCCAGCGCCAGGCAGATCAGGGTGATCACCGCGCCCATCCAGAAGGTGCGGGCGAAGATGTCCAGGTAGATCGACTGGTCGGGCGTGGCGCGGGCAATCTCGCCCAGGTCGTCAATGCGGTGATCCAGAGCCGCCAGCAGATAATAGGGCGTGACGGAGCTGGCATTGCGGCGGATCGCCTGCCAGTAGGCCGGGTCGCCCCAGCGCTCGTCGAGGGCCTCCATGGCGTCCTTGTACGATGCAGGCTGCTCCTTGAACGGCAGCGCGCGGGCAGTCTTGGACAGCAGGCTGCGGTAGCCGGCCAGTTCCATGTTCAGGCGCTTGGAAAGGTCACCGATGGTCTGGTTCTTGCGCGCGGCGACCAGGTCTTCGCTCAGCGCCTTGTACACCGCATCCGAGGGCAGCGACTTGCCGTCCCATTCGGAAATGGCGTTGACGGTCAGCGGCATCGCGCCGACGACCTCGGGGTTGTTCACGCTCTTGTAGAGCAGCGCCGCGATGGGCACCAGGAAGGTCAGCAGCAGGAAGACCAGCAGGGGCAGCACCAGCGCCTGGGACTTCAGACGGTTCATCCGCTCCGCGCGCGCCAGGCGCTGCTTGAGGGTGGGGCCGGCGACCTCGTTCAGAGACACAGCGGTGGCCATAGCGAACTCCGGTAAAACGGGCCGCCCGAGGGCGGCCAAGGTGTGGTGTCAGGAGGAACCGCCGCGAGGGGGAACGGCGGCTCCGGTCCGTCGCGGCTCGGGCAGCCGCGACGGCAAGGGACGGCTGCTTACTTGGCAGCCCAGGCGTTGAAGCGCTGCTCCAACTGCTCGCCGTAGTCAGCCCAGAAGGTCACGTCCATGCCAACCTGGCCCTGCATGTTTTCCGGGGTAGTCGGCATGTCTTTCAGCAGGTCCTTGCTCAGCAGCGGTACGGCGTTCTTGTTGACCGGGCCGTAGGCGATGTTCTCGGAGTAGGTCTTCTGCTGCTCGGGCTGGACCGAGAAGGCGATGAACTTGAGGCTCTCGTCCTTCTTCTTGGCGCCTTTCGGGATGGCCCAGGCGTCGAAGTCGTAGATGCCGCCGTTCCAGACGATCTTCAGGTTGCTCTCTTTCTGCACGGCGGCGATGCGGCCGTTGTAGGCGGAGCTCATGACCACGTCACCGGAGGCGAGGTACTGCGGCGGCTGGGCGCCAGCTTCCCACCACTGGATGCTCGGCTTGATCTGGTCGAGTTTCTTGAAGGCGCGGTCCTGACCGTCCTTGGTGGCCAGCACCTTGTAGACGTCCTTGGGCGCGACGCCGTCGGCCATCAGGGCGAATTCCAGGGTGTACTTGGCGCCCTTGCGCAGGCCGCGCTTGCCCGGGAATTTCTGGGTGTCCCAGAAATCGGCCCAGCTGGTCGGCGCGCTCTTCAGCTTGTCGGCGTTGTAGGCCAGCACGGTGGACCAGACGAAGAAGCCGACGCCGCAGTTGCTGACGGCGCCCGGCACGTAGTCTTCAGCCTTGCCGAGGATGGCCGGGTCGATCTCTTCGAACAGGCCTTCGTCACAGCCGCGGGCCAGTTCCGGCGATTCGACTTCCACCAGGTCCCAGGAGACGCTGTTGGTGTCGACCATGGCCTTCACCTTGGCCATCTCGCCGTTGTATTCGCCGGCGACGATCTTGTTGCCGGTGGATTTTTCGTAGGGCTCGTAGAACGCCTTCACCTGGGCGTTCTTGTTGGCACCGCCGAAGGACACCACGGTCAGGTCGGTGGCGGCCATGGACTGGGCCGCAAAGGCCACGCCCAGAGTCAGCGCTGCGAGTTTGAGCCCCGATGCTTTCAAGGACTTCGACATTATTGTTGTCTCCACAGTGTGCAGTTTGTTTTTCTTGGATGCGTCCGGGAGTGGCCGGTCCGCTTTCGTTACGCCGCGGACAGCGGATCGAGCGCGCGGACGTGCTCGACTTCCCAGCCCAGCGGAACCACGTCGCCAACACTGAGCGCGGGATCGAGCTCGGCGATCGGCTGTTTGACGAAGAAATCGGTACGGCCGCAGACCTCCAGGCGAATGCGCACGTGGTCGCCCAGGTAGATGAACTCGGCGACGCGGCCGGAGAAGCGGTTCACGCAGTTTTCGCTGTGGCCGTTGAGGCGCACGCGCTCGGGGCGGATCGACAGGCTGACGGTGTCACCGACGTTGCCGACGTTGACCGCCAGCGCCTCGACCTTCTCGCCACGGGCCAGGCCCACGGTGCAGCGGTCTCCATCGCGAGCCTGGAGCTGGCCGGCGATGCGGTTGTTCTCGCCGATGAAGTTGGCGACGAAGGAGTTGCGCGGGTGCTCGTAGAGCTCGGCCGGCGGGGCGATCTGCTGGATCTCGCCCTGGTGGAACACCGCCACGCGGTCGGACATGGTCAGGGCTTCGCCCTGGTCGTGGGTCACGTAGACCACGGTCACGCCGAGGCGCTGGTGGATGTGCTTGATCTCCATCTGCATGTGTTCACGCAGCTGTTTATCCAGCGCACCCAGGGGTTCGTCCATCAGCACCAGTTGCGGCTCGAAGACCAGCGCGCGGGCCAGGGCCACACGTTGCTGCTGGCCACCGGAAAGCTGGGCGGGATAGCGGCCGGCGAAGGTGTCGAGCTGGACCATCGACAGCGCACGCTTCACCCGCTCGCTGACATCGGTCTTGCTCATGCCGCGCACGGAGAGCGGGAAGGCCAGATTCTCGGCCACCGTCATATGCGGGAACAGCGCATAGTTCTGGAACACCATGCCGATGTCGCGCTTGTGCGGGGGGACGTTGTTGATGGCGCGGCCGGCGAGCTGGATTTCACCGGCGGTAGGAGTTTCGAAACCGGCCAGCATCATCAGGCTGGTGGTCTTGCCGGAACCGGACGGCCCCAGCAGTGTCAGGAATTCGCCTTTGCGAATGTCCAGATTGAGGTCCTTCACGATGAGGGATTCGCCGTCGTAGCTCTTCTGCACGCCACGGAAACTCACCAGCACATCGTTTGCCTGATTCTCGGCCATCACCGCACCTTTGTTTTTTTGTAAATGCCGTTGATCTCAAGCCTAGAGAAGCTGGACCGGCGCGCAAATCGGGCGGTATGAGAGATTGCTATAAGGCTTAGAGAGGATGCTTTGTAGGGATTGCCCTACAAAAAATGGCGATTTGAAATGTCAGACCCGCTGCTCTGCAACGGGCCTGAATACCCTCTCAGCGCTTGGCCCAGGCCTGGAAGCGCTTCTCCAGCGCATCGCCGTGCTCAGCCCAGAACGCCACGTCCATGCCGACGGCATTGGCGATGTTCTGCGGCGCGGTCGGCAGGTTGGCCGCCACGTCCGGCGCCAGCAGCTCCACCGCCTTGCGGTTGGTCGGGCCGTAGGCAATGTTCTCGGCGAAGGCCTTCTGCTGTTGCGGCTGGCCGGCGAAGTTGACGAACTGCTCAGCCAGTTCCTTCTTGAACACGCCCGAGGGCAGCGCCCAGAAGTCGAAGTCGTAGATGCCGCCGGCCCAGACCATACGGAAGCCCTTCTGCTCGCCCTGCGCGGCGGCGATCCGGCCGTTGTAGGCCGAGCTCATCACCACGCTGCCGTCGGCGAGATCACGCACCGGGTCCTGCCCGGACTTCCACCAGTTGATGTTCGGCTTCAGTTCGTCGAGCTTGCGGAAGGCGCGGTCGACGCCGTCATTGGTGGACAGCACCTTGTAGACGTCCCTGGGCGCGACGCCGTCGGCCATCAGGGCGAACTCCAGGCTGTACTTGGCGCCCCAGCGCAGCCCGCGCTTGCCGGGGAATTTCTTCGTGTCCCAGAAATCCGCCCAGCTGCTGGGCGTGCCCTGCAGCTTGTTCTGGTTGTAAGCCAGCAGCGTGGTCCAGACGAAGATGCCAACGCCGCATGGCTGTATGGCGCCGGGAACGAAATCGGCGGTGTTGCCCAGGGTCTTGGGGTCGAGCTTCATGAACAGCCCTTCCTCGCAACCGCGCGCGAGCTCGGGGGCCTCGACTTCCACCACGTCCCAGGACACATGGCTGATCTCCACCATGCGTTTGAGCTTGGCCAGGTCGCCGTTGTAGGAGCCGTGGACGACGGCGTTGCCGGTCACTTCCTTGAACGGTTTGTAGAAGGCCGCCTCCTGGGCTTCCTTGTTCGCGCCACCGAAGGAAATCACCGTGACGTAGTCCGCCAGCGCCGGCATCGCGGCGCTCCCCAGCAGGCCGAACAGCAGCCCTCCCCTTACCGCTCGCAACATCTTCTTCTCCTTGTTATCACGACGTACCGCATGAAGCCGGCAATCATTCCCTGCCTCACGCCCGCTAGATAGACGGTTTGTTACAGAAATCGGACACGTCGCACAGAGTGAAGGGAAAATTCAGCGAGCTCGTTGCTGGGGGTCAAACCGCGGTGCCGGGCGCTCAGACGAGCTTGTGTTCCATGGCGTAGCGCACCAGGTCGGCTACCGAATTGGCGTTGAGCTTCTGCATCAGCCGCGCCTTGTGGGTGCTGATGGTTTTGCTGCTGACCGCCAGTTGCTGGGCGATCTCGTTGACGCCTTCACCTTGTACCAGGCGCTCGAATACCGAGAACTCACGCTCGGAGAGCAAGGCGTGGGGCGGGCGCGAATCGGTCAGGCCGACTTCGAAGACCATCCGATCAGCGAGATCGGGGTCGATATAGCGGCCGCCACTGGCAACCTTGCGGATCGCCGTCAGCAGCAGCGCCGGATCGCTGTCCTTGGTGGCATAGCCCGCCGCGCCCACCTTCAGCGCGCGGGCCACCATCTGCACTTCGTCATGCATGGAGAGCATCAGGATCGCCGGCGGATTGTTCAGCGCGCGAATCCGCGGGATGGCTTCCAGGCCATTGACGCCGGGCATGGAGATGTCCAGCAGGACCACTTCGCAGGGCGTCTGGCGCAGGGTTTCGAGCAACTGCTCGCCGTTGGTGGCCTCACCGACCACCTGAAGGTCCTTGGCCATGCCGATCAGTTGCTTGATGCCTTCGCGCACGATCGTATGGTCTTCCGCCACCAGCACTCGAATCACCGCCGTTCCTCCCGTTTCACTCTTGTCATTGTCGTTATGCTTGCCGCCCGCTCAGCCGCCACGGGAACGCAATGGCACCCGGATCAACAGGGTGGTGCCCTCCCCGGGCTGACTGTCGATCTGCAAGGTGCCGCCGAACATCAGCACCCGTTCGCGCATGCCCACCAGGCCGAAGGAAACACCCTGTCGCGTGGCGTGCGGGTCGAAGCCGACACCGTCGTCGGCGATGCGCAGGCAGAGTTCGCGGCCTTCGACGCTCAGCTGCAACTCCACAGTATGCGCCTGGGCATGGCGCATGACATTGGTCAGCGCCTCCTGGAGGATGCGGAACAGGCCGATGGCCTTGGCGTCGGACAGCTCCGGCGGGTTCTCCGGCACCTGCACCAGGCAGGGAATCTGCGTCCGTGACTCGAAGCGGCGCGCCTGCCACTCCACCGCCGAACCGATACCGGCATCGAGGATCGGCGGGCGCAGCGCGGTGGCCACGTCGCGCACCAGCTGGAACAACTGGGCGATCAGGCGTTTCATGTTCTCCAGGCGCTCGCGCAGGCCGCTATCCAGTTCGGCATAGGCCAGTTCGCACATGGAGGTTTCCAGCTTGAGCACGGTGAGCACCTGGCCCAGTTCATCGTGCACTTCGCGGGCGATGCGCGCCTTCTCCTCCTCCCGCACGCTCTCCAGGTGCGCCGACAGTTCGCGCAGTTGCGCCCGGGAATCCTGCAGCTCCAGCTCGATCTGCTTGTGTTCGGTGATGTCCCAGACCACGCCGTCCCAGGCCGACCGGCCATCATCCAGGGTGCGCACCGTGGCCTTGATGTCGACCCAGCGCGGCTCGTTGCTGCGGGTGAGGATGCGCCCCTGCCACAGCCAGTTGCGCTGGCCTGCCACCGCCTCCAGTTGGCTGGCGAGATAGCCCTCGCGCTCGGACGGATGCACCAGGCCCATGATGCCCAGGCCGCTCTCGCGCAGGTAACCGGGCGAGTAGCCCAGCGAGGTTTCGCTGCCACCGGTGATGAAGCTGATATAGGCAAAGTCGGAGTCATCGTCCGGCGCGTTGGGTTCCAGGCGGAATACCAGCCCCGGAACGTTGGCGGCGATGCCCTGCAGGCGCGCCTCGCTCTCTTCCAGCGCCGCGCGGGCGCGGCGGCGCTCGGTGACGTCGTTGAGGAACACCAGCAGGTACTCCGAATCGCCGAAACGCAGGAAGCTCAGCGAAACGTCCGCCGGCAGCCACTGGCCATCGGCGCGCAGGCAACGGGTCTCGAAGCTCAGCGGCGCCTCGTCGGCATTGCGCGCGCGGCGCCAGAGGTTGAGCCAGCGGTCCATGTTCAGCGCCGGTTCGAAGTCCGACAGCGGCCGGTCCACCACGGCGCCCGGCAGGTAACCGAGCATCTCTTCGGCGGCACGGTTGGCATAACGCACGTGGCTGTCCCAGTTGACCCAGAGGATGCCCACGGTGCTGCTGTCGATGGCGAACTGGGTCAGACGCAGCGCCTGCTCCGCCGCCTGGCGCAATTCGATATCACGGCGCGCGGCGAGCAGACGCGACTCCAGCGCCCGGTGCTGGCGGCGCAGCCAGAACAGTGCGGCGACAGCGAACGCCAGCAGCAGGCCGAGCAGGATGCAGAGGTTCTGCCAGAAGCCGGGCGAAGAACCCAGGCGCGGGTAGGTTGGCTGCAGCCAGCGCTCGTGGAGCTGGTCGAGATCCTTGGCCGGTACCGCGCGCAGGGCAGTGTCGATGATCCCGGCCAACTCCGGCAGGCCGCGCCGGGTCGCCACGCGGAGCAATTGCGGGTAGCCGATATCGGCCACGACCCAGAGGCCGGTGAACTCGGTTTCGCGGGTCAGGCGCGCCAGTTGCGCCTCGTCGATCACGGCATAATTGGCCTCGCGCCCGAGCACCTTGCGCAGCACTTCACGCTCGCTGTCGACGACCTGCAGGGTCAACCCCGAGTAGGTGCCGCGCAGGTAATCCACCACCGGGCCGGGGCCGCGCACGGAGACGGACTCACCGTCGCGCAGATTGTCCAGCTCCACCGATGTGCCGCTGCGTCGGTCCCCCACCACCAGTCGCGGTACGCGCAGGTAGGGGTCGGAGAACAGCCAGTCGCGCAGGGTCGAAGGCGTCTGGCTGACGCCGGGCGCCAGATCGATTTCGCCTTGTCGCACGGCCCGCTCCAGCGCCGCCTGGTCAGCATAGGTGTGCCATTCCAGGCTGACGTGCAAGGACTTGGCCAGCCACTCCAGCAATTCGACGTTGGCCCCGGAGAGTTGCTGCAAGCGGCGATCCTGCTGCACGTAAGGGGCTTCGAGCACGGCGCCGACGCGCAGCTGCGGGTGCTCGGCAAGCCACGCCAGTTGCGCCTCATCCAGCGCCAGCGGAGGCGCAGTGGTTTCTGCCAGGGCCAGCAACGGCAGGCAGCAGCACCAGGCCAGGCAGGCTTTCCAGAACAGACGAATCATGCCGACAACACCATGGAGTTCACTCGGGTCAAAGCAAATGGCCGGCATACCTTACAGCAAGCCCGGTTGAACCCGGCACGCCTGCGCCTGACAAAGCTAATACAAGCCGCTAGGCTGGCCGCACTCGCGCCCCGCCGCTTGCAGCCCCGCCAGACAGGGATATCTCCGATGCCGTACTTGCCTCGCCCGACGCTTCTCGCCTTCTGCCTTTCCCTCAGCCTTTTGCCACAGGGCAACAGTTGGGCCGAAGACGCCAAGCACGCCGCCGAAGCAAAACCAGCCGCCGCGCCAGTGGTGCGCCCGGCGGTGAACGAGCGCAGCCAGGACGAAGCCAGCGGCCTGGTGCGCCAACTGCCCGAAAGCGAGCGACAGGAACTCAAGGCCGGCGACGAAACCTTCCTTGCGCTCTGGCTGCCGGCCAATACCGCCGACGCCGAAGGCGCCGTAATCCTGGTCCCTGGCGATGGCGAAAGCGCCGACTGGCCGGTGGCGATCGGCCCGCTGCGGCGCAAGCTGCCCGATGCCGGCTGGCAGACCCTGGCGGTGACCCTGCCCGACCCGCAGAGCACCGCACCAATCCCGCGGCCGAAGGAGTCCCCGGACAAGGCCAGCGCCGACACCGACGCCACGGCCACCGACAGTGCCAGCAAACCTGAAGTGAAGGGCAGCGCAGGCAGCGCCACGCCAACCCCGGAAAGCACCGGCGAAGCCGGCAGCGCCGAGCCGGCTCAAGCCAGTGCAGAAACTCCACCGCCGCCCAGCGATCCGGTGGAGCTGCGCAAAGCCCATGCCGAGCGCGTGCTGGCGCGCATCCAGGCAGCCGTCGACCTGGCCCAACAGCACAAACCCAAGACCATCGTCCTGCTCGGTCACGGCACCGGAGCCTATTGGGCAACCCGCTACCTGGGCGAGCGCACGCCGGCCGAGATCAAGAATCTGTTGCTGGTAGCACCGGAGATGCCACGCGATTTCAAGCCGTCGCTGGACGAGACCGTGCCGCTGCTGAACCTCGCCACCGGCGACTTCTATTACAAGGACAAGGCACCCGACGTGGCGGCAGCCAAGCTGCGCCTGCAGGCCAGCAAGCGACAGAAGGCGCCGAACTACGTGCAGATCGGCATGAATGCCCTGCCCGCAGACCTTGGCACCGAGCAGGAGCAACTCTACCGCCGTATCCGCGGCTGGCTGTCGTTGCACCTCGAGCCGATCGAACAGCCCTGAAGGCCACCCGGTTCAGCGGAATCCGCGACGCTGGCGCACCAGCAGGTAGGCGGCCTGGATCTCGCGGGTCTTGTTGGTCGCCGCGGCAATCCGCTCGGGGCTGGCGCCCAGGCCTTCGAGCTTGTCCGGGTGGTTCTGGCTGATCAGTTTGCGGTAGGCACGCTTGATCTCCTCCGGTTCGCTCTCCGTGGTCACGCCCAGCAGGCGCAACGCTCCGCTATAGGACTCGCGCGGAGTTGCTGGCGGCCTGGGCGGCTCGGCAGCCGACGACAGCGCAAGGACCCTGGAGCGGGACAGCCCCAGTGAATTGCCCCACTGCAGCAGCAGGTTCTTCTGCGCAGCATTCGGCGCGCCGCCTGCCCAGGCCATACGCCAGCAGGCCTGGATCAGACCTTCGGCAGTGGCCTCCTGGCCATGGCGCTGGCGCAGGCCAGCGTCCAGCAATTCCCCACCCAGCTTGCCACGGCCGAAGGCATCGATCGCCTGGCGACGGGCCTTGTCATCCAGTTGCAGACGCTGCATCTCCGAGCGCGCCTGCTGGATGTGTCCATCGAGCACCCGCCCGCGGCTCTTGGCCAGGCGGCCGAGCAACAGGAACAACAACTCCTGGTCAGCCACCCAGGGACCACCGCGCAACTGTTCCAGCAGGCCGCGCCAGGTGCGCTTTTTCAGGCGCCGATCGAGCACCTGGCCGAGCAGACCGCCAAGCATGGCGCCCGGAATGCTCGCCAGCGCCCAGCCAGCGATAATCCCCACCAGGGTCCCCGGCCAGAACACCTCAGCCCTCCGTCAGTTGGCGTTCGACTTCCGCCAGGCGTTCGTGGGTCCCGACATCGATCCAGCGGCCACGATGGTGCACGCCACTCACGCGCCCTGCTTCCATCGCCTGGCGCAGCAGCGGCGCCAGCTTGAACGCGCCGGGCTGGCAGCCGTCGAACAGCTGCGGACGGAGGATGGCGATGCCACTGTAGGTCAGGCTCGGCTGTCCTTCGCGGTAGTCACTGACGCGACCGCCACTCAGGCAGAAATCGCCGCGCGCGTGGTGGCCGGGGTTGTCCACCAGTACCAGGTGCGCCAGATCGCCCTCGACCAGCGCACCGTTCAGGCTCGCGTAGTCGAAGTCGGTCCAGATGTCGCCGTTGGCGATGACGAAGGCGTCGTCACCCAGCAACGGCAACGCCTTGAAGATGCCACCGCCGGTTTCCAGCGGCTCGCCCTCCGGCGAGTAGCGAATGCTCACGCCAAAGGCCGAACCATCGCCCAGGTGATCCTCGATCTGCTGGCCGAGCCAGGCGTGGTTGATCACCAACTGATCGAACCCCGCTCGGCGCAGAGCCTGCAGCTGGTATTCGATCAACGCTACGCCAGCAGCTCGCACCAGTGGCTTGGGCGTGTGCAGGGTCAACGGCCGCAGGCGTTCGCCCTTGCCCGCCGCGAGGATCATGGCTTTCATGCGGGATGCGTCTCGTCTTTGGGCAGGCCGGCCAGCAGCGCGGCCAGGTCGGCCAGTTCCGGGCGGCGCGCGATGACGCTTTCCAGGTAGCGGAAGAAGCGCGGTACGTCGCCCAGATAGCGCGGCTTGCCGTCGCGGTGGCAGATGCGGGCGAAGATGCCGATCACCTTCAGGTGACGCTGGGCGCCCATCAGGTCGCTGGCACGGAAGAACTCTTCGAAGGTGGCGGGCAGCGGAATGCCGGCGGCCTGGGCCTTTTTCCAATAGCGCGAGAGGCCGTCGTGTACGCGCGGCTCCGGCCAGCTGAGGAAGGCATCCTTATAAAGGCAGGTGACGTCATAGCTCACCGGACCGTAGACCGCGTCCTGGAAATCCAGGATGCCGGGGTTCGGCTCGCTGAGCATCAGGTTGCGCGGCATGTAGTCGCGGTGCACGAACACCCGCGGCTGCTCCAGGGCACTTTGCACCAGCAGATCGCAGGTACGTTCCCAGCGGGCGAGCTGCTCGCCCTCCAGGGTCACGCCCAGCTGGCGCTGCAGGTACCAGTCGGGGAACAGCTGCAGTTCGCGGCGCAACAGGGCTTCGTCGTAGGCCGGCAGGCGCCGGGCGACATCGACCTGCTGGAAGGCCACCAGGGCATCGAGGGCATCCTCGAACAGCTCCTCGGCATTCTGCGCGGTGAGTACATCCAGGTAGGTCTGGCGCCCCAGATCGTCGAGCAGCAGGAAGCCCTGCTCGACATCCTCGGCCAGAATCTTCGGAACGTGCACACCGGCCTCAGCCAGCAGGCCGGCGACCTTGATGAAGGGGCGGCAGTCCTCCTGGGGCGGTGGCGCATCCATCACGATCAGGCTGCGACCCTCGCCCTGCCAGCGGAAATACCGGCGAAAACTGGCGTCGCTGCTGGCTGCGGTGAGGCTGGCCTCGGGCACCTGCCCCCAGCCTTGCGCGTTGAACACTGCGGGCAAACTCAAGTCCAACCAGCCGATCATCTGCTGGTAACGGGCATCCTGTGACATCTTTATGGGTTCTCCACGGCCCTAGCCGTTGCGCGGGTCATGCTTTATTATCCAGCATCTTTTTGAGCCCATCGATAGGCGTGCGGCCCGTTTTGGGCTGAAGGCTCGCAGGAAGCCCGGATTAACAAGATGGCAGTGAATTTCCCCGTGTTCCGTAGAAAATTCCCCTTACTGGTGACCGGAGGCCTGCTGGCTTTCCAGCCGCTCGCCACTGTGACCGCGGCGCCCGGCGAGCAGTTCGCCTGCCAGCCCTCCGCGTCCGGTGCCTGGGACTGCTCCTCGCAGAGCAGCGCCAGCAGCGTGCCGCGCCCGCAGCACGGCGCTAGCTCGGTCAGCGCCGGTGGCGCTGCCGCGAGCAGCGGCAAGTCCTCGGGCGGCTCGAGCAGTGCAGCCGGCGAAGAGCCGAAGCAACTGGTCACCGAGTCCGGCGGCCGCGGCCTGAAGTCGCGCAGCAGCGACTACAGCCACCTCGACTGGATCCCGCGCGACAAACTCACCGCCGCGCAACAGGCTGAGATGGGCCCGTATTGCAGCGGCGCCTATATCGAGCCGACGCGCCCGGGCATGAACGACAAGACGCCGAACGACGAGGCCCCGACCTACGTTTCGGCGAAAGTGTCCCGCTACGAGCAGGAAAAGCAGATCGCCACCCTCGCGGGTAACGTGGTCCTGCGCCAGGGCAGCATGCAGGTGGAAGCCGACGAGGCCAACCTGCACCAGGCCGAGAACCGTGGTGAGTTGGTCGGCAACGTCAAGCTGCGCGACAACGGTGCGCTGATCGTCGGCGACCATGCCGAACTGCAACTGGACAACGGCGCGGCGAAGATCGACAACGCCGAATACGTCATGCACCAGGCGCAGATCCGCGGCAGCGCGCTGTACGCCAAGCGCCAGGAAGACGCGATCATCCAGCTCAAGGACGGCACTTACACCCGCTGCGAACCGGGCAGCAATGCCTGGGTCGTCAAGGGCAACAACATCAAGCTGAACCCGGCGACCGGTTTCGGCACCGCGACCAACGCGACCCTGCGGGTGAAAGACATTCCGGTCTTCTATACCCCGTATATCTACTTCCCGATCGACAACCGCCGTCAGTCCGGCTTCCTGGCGCCGTCCTTCGCCAGCTCGACCGACACCGGTTTCACGCTGACCACGCCGTACTACTTCAACCTGGCGCCCAACTACGACGCCACGTTGTACCCGCATTACATGGTCAAGCGCGGCCTGCTGATGGAAGGCGAGTTCCGCTACCTGACCCACAGCAGCGAAGGCCAGGTCAACGCCGCCTACCTGAACGACAAGAACGACGACCGCGAAGACTTCCCGCAGTACACCGACACCCGTTGGCTGTATGGCTGGAAAAACACCAGCGGCCTGGATTCGCGCCTGCTGGCGCAGGTCGACTACACCCGCATCAGCGACCCGTACTACTTCCAGGACCTGGATACCTCGCTGGGCATCGGCTCGCCGACCTTCGTCAACCAGCAGGGCATCCTGACCTATCGCGGCGACAGCTACACCGCCAAACTGAATGCGCAGTCCTACCAGTTGGCGACCGTGACTGACGTCACCCCGTATGATCGCCTGCCGCAGCTCACCCTGGACGGCACGCTGCCGTTCAACCCGGGCGGCCTGAACTTCACCTACAGCACCGAGGCCGTACGCTTCGATCGTGATTTGGATGAAGGCTACTACCGTATCGACGTGGACAACCCGACGCTCTATCCGCGTCCGGATACCAATATCCGCGGCCTGGCACGCGCCACGGGTGATCGCTTCCACGCCGAACCGGGCATCAGCCTGCCGATGAACCGCAGCTGGGGCTTCATGACCCCGACTGTCAAGGCGCTGTACACCAAGTACGACCTCGACCTGGACAGCCAGGGTAAGGCCGACCTCGCCAATCAGACCATCAATACAGGCAACCGTGAGTTCGAAAGCAGCCCGGATCGCTCGCTGGGCTTGGCCAAGCTCGACAGCGGCCTGTATTTCGACCGCGACACCACCTTCGCTGGCACCAAGTTCCGTCAGACCCTGGAACCACGGGCGATGTACCTGTACGTCCCGTACAAGGACCAGGACAACCTGCCGACCTTCGACACCGGCGAATTCACCTTCAGCTACGACTCGCTGTGGCGTGAAAACCGCTTCACCGGCAAGGACCGCATCGGTGACGCCAATCAGCTGTCCCTTGGCCTGGGCTCGCGCTTCATCGAGGACGACGGTTTCGAGCGCGCCTACATCGCCGCCGGCCAGATCTACTACTTCAGCGACCGCCGCGTACAACTGCCCGGCTTGAGCGAAGACGATCTGCGCGCCAGCGGTGCGAAGAACCCGGACGCCGATACCTGGCGCTCGCCCTACGCACTGACCGGTGTCTACCGCTTCAACCACGACTGGTACGCCAGCTCGGACTTCAACTGGAACCCGAACACCAGCCATACCGACAACGGTAACCTGATGTTCCACTACCAACCCGAAGCCGATCCTCGCAAGGTGCTGAACGCCGGCTACCGCTACCGTGCGGACAGCAAGCGCTTCAACCCCAACACTGGCCAGTTCGAATACGGCAGCGACGAGTACAAGATCGAACAGCACGACTTCTCGTTCATCTGGCCGGTCCTGCCGCAGTGGGCCGCCATCGGCCGCTGGCAGTTCGACTACAACCAGAGCCGCACGCTGGAAGCCTTCGGTGGCTTCGAGTACGACAGCTGCTGCTGGAAGCTGCGCCTGATCAATCGCTACTGGGTCGACTACGACGATGAGGAATTCGTGACCTCGACGTCCAAAGCCGACCGCGGTGTTTTCCTGCAAATCATCTTGAAGGGCCTTGGCGGCGTAGTTGGCAGTCAGGTGGAAGGCTTCCTCGACCAAGGTATCCAGGGTTATCGTCAACGTGAAGACAATGCTATGTAAGGCCCTGCGCCCGCTGATGCTGGGCGCGCTGTTGGCAAGTTCCGTCGTGCACGCCGAAGTGGTTCCGCTGGACCGTGTAGTCGCCATCGTCGATAACGACGTGGTGATGCAGAGCCAGCTGGACCAGCGCCTGCGTGAAGTCCGTGCAACCATCCAGAAACGCGGCGCACCGCTGCCGCCCGAGCACGTGCTGACCCAGCAGGTGCTCGAGCGCCTGATCATCGAGAACATCCAGCTGCAAATCGGCGACCGCTCCGGCGTGCGCATCACCGACGAAGAGCTGAACCAGGCCATGGGCACCATTGCCCAGCGCAACAACATGAGCCTGGACCAGTTCCGCGCCGCCCTCGCCCACGACGGCCTGTCCTACGACGAAGCCCGTGAGCAGGTACGCCGCGAGATGATCATCAGCCGCGTGCGCCAACGCCGCGTGGCCGAGCGCATTCAGGTCAGCGAGCAGGAAGTGCAGAATTTCCTCGCCTCCGACCTGGGCAAGATTCAGCTCTCGGAAGAGTACCGCCTGGCCAATATCCTGATCCCGGTACCGGACAGCGCCTCGCCGGAAACCGTGCAGGCTGCCGCTCGCCAGGCCCAGGAGATGTACCAGCAACTCAAGCAGGGCGCCGACTTCGGCCAACTGGCGGTATCCCGCTCGGCCGGTGACAACGCCCTGGAAGGCGGCGAGATCGGCTGGCGCAAGGCCGCCCAGCTGCCCTCTCCGTTCGACAGCATGATCGGCAGCCTGGCCGTGGGCGACGTGACCGAGCCGGTGCGCACTCCGGGTGGCTTCATCATCCTCAAGCTGGAAGAGAAGCGCGGCGGCAGCAAGATGCTGCGTGACGAAGTCCACGTCCGCCACATCCTGCTCAAACCCAGCGAGATCCGCAGCGAGGAAGAGACCCAACGCCTGGCCGAGAAGCTCTATGAGCGCATCCAGGCTGGCGAAAGCTTCAGCGAGCTGGCGAAGAAGTTCTCCGAAGACCCGGGCTCCAAGCTCAACGGTGGCGACCTCAACTGGGTCGACCCGGAATCCCTGGTACCGGAGTTCCGCGAGGTGATGAACAACGCGCCGCAAGGCCAGGTCACCAAGCCGTTCCGCTCGCCGTTCGGCTGGCACGTCCTGGAAGTCCTCGGCCGTCGCGCCACCGACAGCAGCGACAAGTTCCGCGAGCAACAAGCCGCCCAGACCCTCCGCGCACGCAAGTACGACGAGGAACTGCAGGCCTGGCTGCGCCAGATCCGCGACGAAGCCTACGTCGAGATCAAGCAGTAAGCAGCGCGAGTCGCTCATGAAGAAACCCGGCCTTGGCCGGGTTTCTTTTTGCCCGCCGAAAGCTTCGAAGAACAAGGGCTTCGTCGTAGAGTAGGCCCATCCGCTGCAAATCCCGATTCGAGAGACCCTGATGAGCACTTCCCACCTATTCGCCCTCACCCCCGGCGAGCCCGCGGGCATCGGCCCCGATCTCTGCCTGCTGCTCGCCCGCGAAGCGCAACCGCATCCACTGGTCGCCATTGCCAGCCGTGAACTGCTGGCACAGCGCGCGGCCTTGCTGGAGCTGAGTATCGATCTGCAGGAAGTCGGCCCCGGCCAGTGGCCGCGCACCGCGGCACCGGCTGGCACCCTGTATGTCTGGGATACCCCGCTGGCCGCGCCGGTCGAGCCGGGCAGGCTGAACCCGGCCAACGCCGCCTATGTGCTGGAAACCCTGACCCGCGCCGGCCAGGGCTGCTTGGACGGGCACTTCGCCGGAATGATCACCGCGCCCGTGCACAAGGGCGTGATCAACGAGGCGGGTATCGCCTTCTCCGGCCATACCGAATTCCTCGCCGACCTCACCCACACCGCCCAGGTGGTGATGATGCTCGCCACCCGCGGCCTGCGCGTCGCCCTGGTGACCACCCACCTGCCGCTGCGGCAGATTGCCGATGCCATCACCGCGAATCGCCTGGAGCGCGTGACCCGCATCCTGCATGCCGACCTGCGCAACAAGTTCGGCCTGGCCAACCCGCGCATCCTGGTCTGCGGCCTGAATCCCCACGCCGGCGAAGGCGGCCATCTCGGCCACGAGGAAATCGACGTGATCGAGCCGACCCTGGAGCGCCTGCGCACCGAAGGCATGCAACTGATCGGCCCGCTGCCGGCCGACACCCTGTTCACCCCCAAGCACCTGGAACACTGCGACGCGGTGCTGGCGATGTACCACGACCAGGGCTTGCCGGTGCTCAAATACAAGGGTTTTGGCGCGGCAGTGAACGTCACCCTGGGCCTGCCGATCATCCGCACCTCGGTGGACCACGGCACCGCCCTGGACCTCGCCGGCAGCGGCCAGATCGACAGCGGCAGCCTGCAGGTCGCCCTGGAAACCGCTTACCAGATGGCCGAAGCTGGCGCTGGGGCGCGCTGATCCCGGGTCATCCGTTCGGCCAGCGTTTCGTGCTGGCCGCGCCGGGCTGGTAAACTGATGGTTTTTCCGCCTCCAGCCGGCCGCCTCGGGCGCCCGGCTGCTCTCCGGAGCCTTCGATGTCCGAACTCTTCCAGCACCGCGCCCGTAAACGCTTTGGGCAGAACTTCCTGCATGACGCCGGGGTGATTCACAAGATCCTCCGCGCCATCGCCGCCAAGGAAGGCCAGCACCTGCTGGAAATCGGCCCCGGCCAGGGCGCCCTGACCGAGGGCCTGGTGGACAGCGGCGCGAAGCTCGACGTGATCGAGCTCGACCTGGACCTGATCCCGCAACTGAAATGGCGCTTCGGCCTCAAGCCCAACTTCAGCCTGCACCAGGGCGATGCGATGAAGTTCGACTTCTCCAGCCTCATCGCCAATCCCGAGGACAAGCTGCGCGTCGTCGGCAACCTGCCCTACAACATCTCCACTCCGCTGATCTTCCACCTCCTGGACCACGCCTCGCTCATCCAGGACATGCACTTCATGCTGCAGAAGGAAGTGGTGGAACGCCTGGCCGCCGAACCGGGCAACGGCGACTGGGGCCGCCTGTCGATCATGGTGCAGTACTTCTGCCGCGTGGATTACCTGTTCACCGTCGGCCCCGGTGCGTTCAACCCGCCGCCCAAGGTCGAGTCGGCCATTGTCCGGCTGGTGCCCTACGCTGAACCGCCGCATCCGGCCAAGGATCACCGCGTGCTGGAGCGCATCGTCCGCGAAGCCTTCAACCAGCGCCGCAAGACCCTGCGCAACACCCTGCGTACGCTGATGAGCGTCGAGGACATCGAAGCCGCCGGCGTCGACCCGACCCTGCGTCCGGAGCAACTGAGCGTCGCCGACTTCGTCAGCCTGGCTAACCGCTACAGCGAGACCAACCCGGAAGCCGAGCAAGGACCGAGCGCATGAGCGATTCCCGCTACCAGGTCAGCGTCAGCGTCACCACCCGCCACCTGCCCGAGCAATCGCAACCGGAGCAGCAGCGCTACGTGTTCGCCTACACCGTGACCATCCACAATCACGGCGAACTAGCCGCCAAGCTGCTGACTCGCCACTGGATCATCACCGACGGCGACGGACACGTGCAGGAAGTGCGCGGCGCCGGCGTGGTCGGCGAGAAGCCGCTCATCGAACCGGGCGCCAGCCACACCTATACCAGCGGTACCGTGATGGCGACCAAGGTCGGCAGCATGCACGGCAGCTACCAGATGGTCGCTAGCGACGGTCACCACTTCGATGCCGAGATCCCGGCATTCCGCCTCGCCGTGCCGGGGGCGCTGCACTGATGGCTACCTATGCCGTCGGCGACCTGCAGGGCTGCCTGGAACCGCTCAAGTGCCTGCTCGAGCAGGTTAAGTTCGACCCTGCCCAGGACAAGCTGTGGCTGGTCGGCGACCTGGTCAATCGCGGCCCCGCGTCGCTGGAAACCCTGCGCTTCCTTCATGGCATGCGCGATTCGCTCGTCTGCGTGCTGGGCAACCATGACCTGCACCTGATCGCCGTGGCCTACAACGCCGAGCGCCTGAAGAAGAACGACACCCTGCGCGAGATCGTCGAGGCGCCGGACTGCGCGCAGCTGATCGAATGGCTTCGGCAGATGCCACTGGTCCATCACGACGCAACGCGCGACATCACCCTGGTGCACGCCGGCATCCCGCCGCAGTGGGACATCGACAAGGCCTTGCAACGCGCCGCCGAAGTCGAAGCCGCACTGCGCGACGACGCCCAACTGCCGATGTTCCTCGATGGCATGTACGGCAACGAGCCGGCCAAGTGGGACAAGAAGCTCAACGGCATAGCGCGCCTGCGGGTGATCACCAACTACTTCACGCGCATGCGCTTCTGCACACCGGACGGCAAGCTCGACCTGAAATCCAAGGAAGGCCTGGACACCGCGCCGCCCGGCTACGCGCCCTGGTTCAGCTATGCCGAGCGCAAGGCCGCCGGGCGCAAGATCATCTTCGGCCACTGGGCCGCGCTGGAAGGCCAGTGCGACGTCCCCGGCCTGTTCGCCCTCGACACCGGCTGCGTGTGGGGCGGCAGCATGACGCTGCTGAACGTCGATACCCTCGAGCGCATCCAGTGCAGCTGCGCCGATAAACCAGAATGACTGCAGCGGGGCCACTGGCTCCGCGCCTTGCGAGGTATACCCATGAGCGACTTCAAGCGCATCGCCCCCGACCTGGCCCAGCAACTGCGCGAGAGCGGCGCCCAGGTCGTCGACATCCGCGACCCACAAAGCTACGCGATGGGCCATATCAGTGGCTCGCGGCACATCGACAACTATTCGGTGGCCGACTTCATCCGCGACGCGGACATGGACGCGCCGCTGGTCGTGGTCTGCTATCACGGCAACTCCAGCCAGAGCGCGGCCGCCTATTTCGTCCAGCAGGGCTTCTCCGAGGTCTACAGCCTCGACGGCGGTTTCGAACTGTGGCGCAGCGTCTATCCCGCGGATACCAGCGCCGGCAGTGCTGACTGAAAGCCCCTACGGAAGGGGCGGATTTGCCCCTTCAAAAAATCTGTAACTTCTCGCGCTTTCGTCCTTTACACCCTGAAGAACGAACTATCCTTTCCCTCAGGCCATCCAAAAAAGGGAGAGCCGGCACACCGGCTTCCGGTTAATCGGCAGTGACCATTGGGGCGGATCAGGGCAGTGGCCAGGTTCCGTTGGAGTTCTGGGGGATTCTCGCCGGCAACACTGGCAGCCCGACCGCACCCGCACTAGACCGATCCGGCGCCGGCTCCATGCATCGAGCGAGGAGACGTCATGAGCATTTTCAGTCACTTCCAGGAACGCTTCGAAGCGACCCGCCAAGAGGAATACTCCCTGCAGGAGTACCTGGATCTCTGCAAGCAGGACAAGATCGCCTACGCCACCGCCGCCGAGCGGATGCTGATGGCCATTGGCGAACCGGAACTTGCGGATACATCCGTCGATTCCCGTCTGTCACGCATCTTTTCCAACAAGGTGATCCGCCGCTATCCGGCCTTTGCCGACTTCCATGGCATGGAAGAGTGCATCGACCAGATCGTCTCGTTCTTCCGCCATGCCGCTCAGGGCCTGGAGGAGAAGAAACAGATCCTTTACCTGCTGGGCCCGGTCGGTGGCGGTAAATCCTCCCTCGCCGAAAAACTCAAGCAGCTGATGGAGCACGTGCCCTTCTATGCCATCAAGGGTTCGCCGGTGTTCGAATCGCCCCTCGGGCTGTTCAACCCCGACGAGGACGGCGCCATCCTCGAGGAAGACTATGGCATCCCGCGCCGCTACCTTCGCTCGGTGATGTCTCCCTGGGCAACCAAACGACTCAATGAATTTGGCGGCGACATCAGCCAGTTCCGCGTGGTCAAGCTGCACCCCTCGATCCTCAACCAGATCGCCATCGCCAAGACCGAACCCGGCGACGAGAACAACCAGGACATCTCCGCGCTGGTCGGCAAGGTGGATATCCGCAAGCTGGAAGAATTCCCGCAGAACGACGCTGACGCCTACAGCTACTCGGGCGCGCTGTGCCGGGCCAACCAGGGCCTGATGGAATTCGTCGAGATGTTCAAGGCGCCGATCAAGGTCCTGCACCCCCTGCTCACCGCAACCCAGGAAGGCAACTACAACAGTACCGAGGGCCTCGGCTCCCTGCCCTACAGCGGCATCATTCTCGCCCACTCCAACGAATCGGAATGGCACAGCTTCCGCAACAACAAGAACAACGAGGCCTTCATCGACCGGATCTACATCGTCAAGGTGCCCTACTGCCTGCGCGTTTCCGACGAGATCAAGATCTACGACAAGCTGCTGATCAACAGCTCCCTGGCGCACGCCCACTGCGCGCCGGACACCCTGAAGATGCTCTCGCAGTTCTCCGTGCTGTCACGCCTGAAGGAGCCGGAAAACTCCAACATCTACTCGAAGATGCGTGTCTACGACGGTGAAAACCTCAAGGACACCGATCCCAAGGCCAAGTCGATCCAGGAATACCGCGACACCGCCGGCGTAGACGAAGGCATGTCCGGGCTTTCCACCCGTTTCGCCTTCAAGATCCTCTCCAAGGTGTTCAACTTCGACCCGCATGAAGTCGCCGCCAACCCGGTGCACCTGCTCTACGTACTGGAACAGCAGATCGAGCAGGAACAGTTCCCGCCGGAGACCCGCGAGCGCTACCTGCGCTTCCTCAAGGAATACCTGGCGCCACGCTATGTCGAGTTCATCGGCAAGGAAATCCAGACTGCGTACCTGGAGTCCTACAGCGAATACGGTCAGAACATCTTCGACCGCTACGTGCTGTACGCCGACTTCTGGATTCAGGACCAGGAATACCGCGACCCGGAAACCGGCGAGATCCTCAACCGCGCTGCCCTCAACGAGGAACTGGAGAAGATCGAGAAACCGGCGGGCATCAGCAATCCGAAGGACTTCCGCAACGAGATCGTCAACTTCGTCCTGCGCGCCCGTGCCGGCAACAACGGCAAGAACCCCAGCTGGCTGTCGTACGAGAAGCTGCGCGTGGTGATCGAGAAGAAAATGTTCTCCAACACCGAGGACCTGCTGCCGGTCATCAGCTTCAACGCCAAGGCGAGCAAGGAGGATCAGCAGAAGCACAACGACTTCGTCAAACGCATGGTCGAGCGCGGCTACACCGAGAAGCAGGTGCGCCTGCTGTCGGAATGGTATCTGCGGGTTCGCAAGTCGCAGTAGTCTGCCATCGGCGCGGCGGGATTCCCCGCCGCGCCGGTCGCCGTCGCATTCGGACCTGTCCGAGGCGGTCGTTCCGCTTCGCAGCAGGCCCTGAGGAGCATTCATGAGCTACGTCATCGACCGGCGTCTGAACGGCAAGAACAAGAGCACGGTGAACCGCCAGCGCTTCCTGCGGCGTTACCGCGAACACATCAAGAAGGCCGTCGAAGAGGCCGTCAGCCGCCGCTCCATCACCGACATGGAACACGGCGAGCAGATCAGCATCCCCGGCCGCGATATCGACGAACCGGTCCTCCACCACGGCCGCGGCGGCAAGCAGACCGTCGTTCATCCCGGCAACAAGGAATTCACGACCGGCGAACACATTCCCCGTCCCCAGGGTGGTGGCGGTGGTCGTGGCGCCGGCAAGGCCAGCAACCAGGGTGAGGGGATGGACGAATTCGTCTTCCAGATCACCCAGGAGGAGTTCCTCGACTTCATGTTCGAGGACCTCGAACTGCCCAACCTGATCAAGCGGCATCTCACCGGCAGCGACACCTTCAAGACCGTACGCGCCGGCATCAGCAACGAGGGCAACCCGTCGCGCATCAATATTGTCCGCACGCTGCGCTCGGCCCACGCCCGGCGCATCGCCCTGTCCGGCTCCACCCGCGGCAAGCTGCGGGCCGCGGTGGCGGAACTGGATCGCCTAAAGCGCGAAGAACCGGACAACCTCGGCGACATCCAGGAGCTGGAGCAGAAGATCGCCGGCATGCGCGCGCGCATCGACAAGGTACCGTTCCTCGACACCTTCGACCTCAAGTACAACTTGCTGGTCAAGCAACCCAACCCGACCTCCAAGGCCGTGATGTTCTGCCTGATGGACGTGTCCGGCTCCATGACCCAGGCCACCAAGGACATCGCCAAGCGCTTCTTCATCCTGCTCTACCTGTTCCTCAAGCGGAACTACGAGAAGATCGAAGTGGTGTTCATCCGCCACCACACCAGCGCCCGCGAAGTGGACGAGGAAGAATTCTTCTATTCCCGCGAGACTGGCGGCACCATCGTTTCCAGCGCGCTCAAGCTGATGCAGGAAGTGATGGCCGAGCGTTATCCCACCAATGAATGGAACATCTACGCCGCCCAGGCCTCGGACGGCGACAACTGGAACGACGACTCGCCGGTCTGCCGCGACATCCTGATGAAGCAGATCATGCCGTTCGTCCAGTACTACACCTACGTCGAGATCACCCCGCGTGAGCACCAGGCGCTGTGGTTCGAATACGAGAAGATCCGCGACACCTTCGAAGACAGCTTCGCCCAGCAGCAGATCGTCTCCGCCTCGGACATCTACCCGGTGTTCCGCGAGCTGTTCCAGAGGAGGCTCGTCGCATGAGCAAGCGCCAGCCGATCGCCACCGGCTCGGAGTGGACCTTCGAGCTGATCCAGCAATACGACCGCGAGATCAGTCGGCTCGCCGAGCGCTATGCGCTGGACACCTATCCCAACCAGATCGAAGTGATCACCGCCGAGCAGATGATGGATGCCTATGCCTCCGTCGGCATGCCCATCGGCTACAGCCATTGGTCCTACGGCAAGCACTTCCTCAGCACGGAAAAGAACTACAAGCGCGGCCAGATGGGCCTGGCCTACGAGATCGTGATCAATTCCGACCCGTGCATCGCCTACCTGATGGAAGAGAACACCCAGTGCATGCAGGCGCTGGTGATCGCCCACGCCTGCTACGGGCACAACAGCTTCTTCAAGGGCAACTACCTGTTCCGCACCTGGACCGACGCCACTTCGATCATCGATTACCTGGTGTTCGCCAAGTCCTACATCAACAAGTGCGAGGAACGCTACGGCATCGACGCCGTGGAAGACCTGCTGGACTCCTGCCACGCCCTGATGAACTACGGCGTGGACCGCTACAAGCGGCCCTACCCGATCTCCGCCGAGGAAGAGAAGCAGCGCCAGAAGGAGCGCGAGGAGCAGATCCAGCGCCAGGTAAACGACCTCTGGCGGACCATTCCCAAGGCCAGCGGCAAGGACAAGGAACAGGGCCTGGCCCGCTATCCCAGCGAGCCGCAGGAAAACATCCTCTACTTCATCGAGAAGAACGCGCCGCTGCTGGAGCCTTGGCAGCGCGAGGTGGTGCGCATCGTGCGCAAGGTCGCGCAGTACTTCTACCCGCAGCGCCAGACCCAGGTGATGAACGAGGGCTGGGCGACCTTCTGGCACTACACCCTGATCAACGACCTGTACGACGAGGGCCTGGTCAGCGACGGCTTCATGATGGAGTTCCTCCAGTACCACACCAGCGTGGTCTACCAACCCGGCTTCGACAGCCCCTACTACAGCGGCATCAACCCCTACGCGCTGGGCTTCGCCATGTATCGCGACATCCGCCGCATCTGCGAGCACCCCACCGACGAGGACAAGCGCTGGTTCCCCGACATCGCCGGCAGCGACTGGCTGGCCACCATCAAGTTCGCCATGAAGAGCTTCAAGGACGAGAGCTTCGTCC
This sequence comes from Pseudomonas sp. GD03903, assembly GCF_029840045.1. Classification (NCBI taxonomy): domain Bacteria; kingdom Pseudomonadati; phylum Pseudomonadota; class Gammaproteobacteria; order Pseudomonadales; family Pseudomonadaceae; genus Pseudomonas; species Pseudomonas sp. GD03903. Next base: position 61,315 of record NZ_JAOCBT010000020.1, read on the forward strand.
TGCAGTTCCTCTCGCCCAAGGTGATTCGCGAATTCAAGCTGTTCAGCATCCTCGACGACGACCAGAAGGACGACATGCTGGTCGACGCCATCCACGACGACGACGGCTACCGCAAGATCCGTGAAACCCTGGCGGCGCAGTACAACCTCGGCAACCGCGAACCGAACATCCAGATCTGGGATGTCGACCGCCGCGGCGACCGCTCGCTGACCCTGCGCCACCAGCAGCACGACCGCAAACCGCTGGGCGAATCCACCGACGACGTGCTCAGGCACCTGCACCGTCTGTGGGGCTTCGACATCCACCTGGAAACCCTGCAGGGCGAGAACATCGTCAACACCTTCCACATGCCCCCAAAGGGTGAACGCGACAGCGAGGAGGGCTACCCGCGGCTCGACCTGATCATCCCACCCATTTGATCGGTTGACCGGAGCAGCAGGCGTGACAAGCATGGCGACAACTCCGCTGGAGACCGCCATGCGTCTGTTCGCCATTCTCCTGCTCTGCCTTGCTGTCGCGACCTGCAGCAACCCCGTCCCGCATGCCCAGGTCGCGCATCCCGCCGATGCGCGTCTGGCCGGATTGCGCGACTTCCAGCTGATGCCCCCGGAAAACGCCGTCGACGCCCTGCCCTACCGCAGCCGGTACCCGCTGATCAACGCCCAGGTACGCCAGGGCCTGATCGAGCGCGGCTACCGCGAGAGCGCGGCGCCGCAGTTGCGCGTCTACTACTGGCTGGCGCTGCAGGACGCACCGCTGGAATTCAAGGTCGATACCCCGCCGCCCAATCCGCTGGGGCCCTATCTCGCCATTCATCGACTGCGCGACGAGACCGGCACCCTGCGCCTGCGGCTGACCGACGCGCAGGAGCAAACGCTCTGGGAAGGCACCGTCAGCACCGGCCTGAGCCCCGCCCATGCGAGCGCGGCGCTGCTGCAGGACGCCATCGGCGCTCTCGTCCAGCAGATTCCCACCGCCGCGCCGTAATCCTGCGCCGCGTAGGAGCGGACTTCGTCCGCGATGATATCCGGCGCGATGCAAACCTATCGCGGACGGAGTCCGCTCCTACGAACACGCCCAACACCCCGCCACGCTTGCCCCACCCGCCACAAACCCCGAAGCTATCCCCCAGAACAGGAGACAGCTTCATGCAGATCTACAAGGTGGGCGGCGCCGTGCGCGATCGCCTGCTCGGCATTCCCTTCAGCGACACCGACTGGGTCGTGGTTGGTGCCAGCGCCGACGAGATGCTCGCCCAGGGCTACCGCCCGGTGGGCGCCGACTTCCCGGTGTTCCTCCACCCCAAGACCGGCGAGGAATACGCCCTCGCCCGCACCGAGCGCAAGAGCGGGCGCGGCTACGGCGGCTTCACCTTCCATGCCAGCCCCGACGTCACCCTGGAAGAAGACCTGATCCGCCGCGACCTGAGCATCAACGCCATGGCCGAGGACGATAACGGCCAGGTCATCGATCCCTACCACGGCCAGAAAGATCTCGAAGCTCGACTGCTGCGTCACGTCTCCCCGGCCTTCGCCGAAGACCCGCTGCGCGTACTGCGCGTAGCCCGCTTCGCCGCACGTTACACTCCACTGGGCTTCTCCGTGGCGCCGGAAACCCTGGCGCTGATGCGCGAGCTGTCGGAATCCGGCGAACTGCAAGCCCTGACCGCCGAGCGCAGCTGGAAGGAAATCTCCCGAGCCTTGATGGAGCCACGCCCGGATGTATTCATCCAGGTCCTGCGCGACTGTGGCGCACTGGCTGTGCTGATGCCGGAAGTCGACGCGCTGTTCGGGGTGCCGCAGCCGCCGCAGCACCACCCGGAAGTGGATACCGGCGAGCACGTGCTGGCCGTCCTGCGCGAATGCGCCAAACACGGACAACCGCTCAGCGTGCGCTGGGCGTGCCTGGTGCATGACGTTGGCAAGGGCGAAACGCGCCAGGAAGAATGGCCGAAGCACCACGCCCACGAACACCTGGGTCTGCCGCTGATCGACGCGATCAACGCGCGCTTCAAGGTCCCGCGGGACTGCCAGGAGCTGGCGCGGCTGGTCGGTGAGTTCCACACCCACTGCCACCGAGCACTGGAGCTGCGGCCGAGTACCATCCTGGAGTTGCTGCAATCCTTCGACGTCTACCGCCGGCCGCAGCGCTTCGAGGAATTCCTCGCCGCCAGCGAAATGGACGCTCGTGGCCGCCATGGACTGGAAGATCGCGACTACCCGCAGGCCGACTACCTGCGCGGCGCCGCGCAGGCCGCCCGCGCGGTCGCGGTGCAGCCGTTGCTGGAGAAAGGATACAAGGGCGCCGAGCTGGGCGAAGCGCTCAAGCGCGAGCGCCTGAGTGCCCTGAAGGCCTACAAGGAAAACCACGTCGTCTGAAACGGCGGATTGCTCTTCCTTGTAGGAGCGAGCTTGCTCGCGAACCCGCCCAGCGCTGGTTTCGCCGGAGACATCGTTCGCGAGCAAGCTCGCTCCTACAGAAAAGCCGTTACGGCACCCGGTGCGCCTGGATCAGCGCCGCTGGGGTCAGCTCCACGCCTCGCCACTGGAACGGTACCGGCCAGAGTTTTTGAGCAATCTGCGCGTCCGACCAGAGTTCGGCGAACGAACGCTGGGCCCCCGGATGCTTCACCTCAGGCGCCAGCAGCGCCAGCGGCCAGAGCACGAAGGCGTTCTTCAGCACTTCCGCGCGCGGCAACGTCAGGCCGTCGAACTCGCCGTGCAGGTCGCCATACAGCAACACGTCGATATCCAGCGGCAGGCCCTTGCGCTCCGGCGCATAGCGGCCGTTGTCCGCCTCGATGTGCTTGAGCCGCAGGCTCAGCTCGGCCAATGGCAGGTCAGTGCGCGCCACGATCACGAAGTTGTAGAAGGGACCGCTGCGGATACCCACCGGCTCGCTCTCGAACACCGGCGAACAGCGAATGTCCTCGAGGAATGCGTCCAGCGCTTCCAGCCCGGCGAGCAGGTGCTGCTCCCGGTCGAAGTTGCTGCCCAGCCCGAGGTAGACCGTCGTCAGCGGCATCCGCGTTCGATCTCCACACCTACGCCGATAGCGGCTGCAACGGCGCCGGGCTTGGTGACTTTCAGGCGCAGCCACTGGATACCGAACTCGGCCATCAGCAACTCGGCCAGGCGTTCGGCGAAGGTCTCCACCAGCTGGAAGTGTGCGTCACGGGCGAACGCCATGACCCGCTCGGAGAGCACGGCATAGTCCAGGGCCTTGGCGATATCGTCGTCGGCCGCCGCAGGGCGGTTGTCCCAGCCCAGCGTCAGGTCCAGGCGCAGGCACTGCCGGATACCCCGCTCCCAGTCGTAGACGCCAATCACGGTGTCCACTTCCAGCCCCTCGATGAAAACTCTGTCCACTGACTGCATGCTCCAAGGCGACACGACAAGCGGCCGGCACCCCGTTAGAATCGGAAACGACCTCGTCTCCGGTGGAAACCATGTTCTGGTTCTTGGCGATCCTCGCCTACCTGCTCGGATCACTGTCCTTCGCGGTACTCCTCAGTCGCCTGTTCGGCACCGCCGATCCGCGCGCCAGCGGCTCCGGCAACCCCGGTGCGACCAACATGCTGCGCCTGGCCGGCAGGAAGATCGCCATCCTCACCCTGCTTGGCGACCTCGCCAAGGGGCTCCTCCCGGTACTGGTCGCCCGGCTGCTCGGCCTGTCCGACGCGGAACAGGCCTGGGTCGGGCTGGCAGCAGTGATCGGTCACCTCTACCCGCTGTATTTCAACTTTCGCGGCGGCAAGGGCGTCGCCACCGCCGCCGGCATGCTGCTGGCGCTTTACCCGCCAGCGGCGCTGCTCGCGGCAGTCGCCTGGCTGGTGACTTTCAAGCTGTCGCGCACCAGCTCGCTCGCATCCCTGGTCGCCACGCCGCTGACCCTGCCGCTGCTGGCCTGGCAGGAGCCCTCGGCGCTGCTGCCGATGACCGTGCTTACCGGCCTGATCGTCTGGCGTCACCGCAGCAACCTGCGCGACCTGATCGCCGGGCGCGAACGTCACTTCTAGAGCTGCGAGCTTCCCGGCCCGCGTACCGCGCTGCAAGCGAAAAAACGGCGCATGCCGCTCAGAGCATGTGCCGCGTCGTTTGCAGCTGCATTATTCAGATCGCTGGCAGCGACTCCATTGGCCACCGCGCCTGGACGCCGATCGCCGGGCCGTCCTGTTGCCCCGCCACCAGCCGTTGGCAGCCAGCATAGGCGATCATCGCGCCGTTATCGGTGCAGAAGCGCGGGCGGGCGTAGAACACCTGGCCCTTCATCTCGCCGAGCATCTTTTCCAGGTGGCGGCGCAGGGCCTGGTTGGCACTGACACCACCGGCGATCACCAGGCTCTTCAGGTGAGTCTGCTTGAGCGCGCGCTTGCACTTGATGGTCAGGGTCTCGACCACCGCGGTCTGGAACGCCAGGGCTATGTCGCAGCGGGTCTGCTCGCTGTCGTCACCTTCGGCGACGCAGCGCTGCCAGGTGTTCAGGGCGAAAGTCTTGAGGCCGCTGAAGCTGAAATCCAGACCCGGACGGTCGGTCATCGGCCGCGGGAAGACGAAGCGGCCCGCGTTGCCACTCTCGGCGAGGCGTGCGATCTCCGGGCCACCGGGATAGGCCAGGCCGAGCAGTTTGGCGGTCTTGTCGAAGGCTTCGCCGGCAGCGTCGTCCACCGACTCGCCAAGCACCTGGTACTGGCCGATGCCATCCACCCGTACCAGCTGGGTGTGGCCGCCGGACACCAGCAAGGCGACGAACGGAAACTTCGGCGGCTGTTCTTCCAGCATCGGCGCCAGCAGATGGCCTTCCATATGGTGCACGCCGACAGCCGGTATGCCCCAGGCAAATGCCATGGCCTGGGCGCAGGATGCCCCGACCAGCAGCGCACCCACCAGCCCGGGGCCGGCGGTGTAGGCGATGGCGTCGATGTCGTCTGCGGTGCGGCCGGAGTCGTCCAGCACCTGGCGAATCAGCGGCAGCATGCGCTTGACGTGATCACGGGACGCCAGCTCGGGAACCACGCCGCCATATACGCGGTGCAGGTCGATCTGGCTGAACAGCGCGTCGGCCAGCAGGCCTTTTTCGCTGTCGTACAGGGCGACGCCGGTCTCGTCGCAGGAGGTTTCCAACCCCAGCACTAGCATGGGTTTGAGCCTTTACTCTGGGCAAAATTGAAGCCGCGCATCATAATCGCCGGCTGGGCTTCGGACCAGTGCTTTTCGATCGGAGGCTTTGCATTCCTCCTTCCGAACGTTTAATATCCGCAACCCTTGAAAACCGCCGACTCCGAACAACCGTCAGGAGCGCGATAAATCCTCCGGTAATCATTGAAGGTACGACCTGGATGCCCGCCGTCAAAGTTAAAGAGAACGAACCCTTCGACGTAGCTCTGCGTCGTTTCAAGCGCTCCTGCGAAAAAGCAGGCGTACTGGCCGAAGTCCGTAGCCGTGAGTTCTACGAAAAGCCGACCGCCGAGCGTAAGCGCAAGGCCGCTGCCGCTGTTAAGCGTCACGCCAAGAAAGTGCAGCGCGAACAGCGCCGCCGCGAGCGTCTGTACTGAGTTACAGCGCTTCGTCGCACGCTTTCCGCATCGCCCGGCCCACTCGCCGGGCGAGTGCCTGACCCAAGGCACCCCACTCCGATTCGCACTCGCGGACTTCGGAGTTTTTGCTTTTCAAGCCCCATGCTTAGTCTCAAGCCTCGCTCGCGGCTTCATCGCCCCGCGCTATGCTTGGGTCCACCCTGTGTCCCGATGAGTCTATGGCCGGCCTGATTCCACAATCCTTCATCGATGACCTGCTCAACCGCACCGATATTCTCGATGTGGTGAGTTCGCGCATCCAGCTGAAGAAGACCGGCAAGAACTACAGCGCCTGCTGCCCGTTCCACAAGGAGAAGACACCCTCCTTCACCGTCAGCCCGGACAAGCAGTTCTACTATTGCTTCGGCTGCGGCGCCGGCGGCAACGCGCTCGGCTTCATCATGGACCACGACCAGCTGGACTTCGTCCAGGCAGTCGAGGACCTGGCCAAGCGCGCCGGCATGGACATCCCCCGCGAGGAAGGCCGGCGCGGCAACAAGCCCCGACAACCGGTCGACTCGCCGCTGTACCCGCTGCTGGCCGCCTCCGCCGAGTTCTACCGCCAGGCATTGAAGAGCCACCCGGCACGCAAGGCCGCGGTGGAATACCTCAAGGGCCGCGGCCTGACAGGCGAAATCGCCCGCGACTTCGGCCTGGGCTTCGCCCCGCCAGGCTGGGACAACCTGCTGAAGAACCTGGGCGGCGACAACCTGCAACTCAAGGCCATGCTCGACGCCGGCCTGCTAGTGGAAAACCCCGACAGCGGCAAGCGCTACGACCGCTTCCGCGACCGGGTGATCTTCCCCATCCGCGACAGCCGCGGCCGGGTGATTGCCTTCGGCGGCCGGGTACTGGGCGACGACAAGCCGAAATACCTGAACTCGCCGGAAACCCCGGTCTTCCATAAAGGGCAGGAGCTCTACGGCCTGTATGAGGCACGGAAGAACAACCGGGATCTCGACGAGATCATGGTGGTCGAAGGCTACATGGACGTCATCGCGCTGGCGCAGCAAGGCATCCGCAATGCGGTCGCCACCCTGGGCACGGCCACCAGCGAAGAACACATCAAGCGGCTGTTCCGCATCGTGCCGAACATCCTCTTCTGCTTCGACGGCGACCAGGCCGGCCGCAACGCCGCCTGGCGCGCCCTGGAGTCGGCGCTGAGCAACCTGCAGGACGGGCGCAAGGTGCGCTTCCTGTTCCTGCCCGAAGGCGAAGACCCGGACAGCCTGGTGCGCGCCGAGGGCCCGGACGCCTTCCGTGCCCGCCTCGCTCACCAGGCACAACCGCTGGCGGACTATTTCTTCCAGCAACTGACCCAGGAAGCCGACCCCAGTACGCTGGAAGGCAAGGCGCACCTGGCGACACTGGCCGGGCCGCTGCTGGAAAAGATTCCCGGCAACACTCTGCGCCTGCTGATGCGCCAGCGCCTGGGCGAGATCACTGGCCTGTCCGCCGAAGCGCTCAGCCAGATCGGCGCACCACGCTCCGGCCTTGGCGGCCAGGGCAAGCCCAGCCATGCCGCCACTCCGGCGCAGGCGCACGGCACTAAACAGCACGCCCATGAGTACGCCGACTACGACATGAGCCAGTTCGCCGACCACGGCGACAACCATTATCAGGATGCTTCGAGCTACTTCGAGGCGCCCATGGAGTTTTCCGCCGGCAGCGGCGGCGCCAAGCAGGGCAAGAAGCCCTGGAAGGGCGAGCGCAAATGGGACGGCAAGGGCAAGAAAGGTGATTTTACCCCACGCCAGCCGCGCACCGAAATCAGCGTCGAATCACCGACCCTGACCGCACTGCGCACCCTGCTGCACCATCCTCAACTGGCGCAGAGCGTCGAGGATGCGAGCCACTTCTCCAATGAGGGACAGACCTATTCGCAACTGCTCGCCGCACTGGTCGAAGCATTGCAGAAGAATCCGAAACAGAGCTCGATGCACCTCATCGCGCGCTGGCACGGTACGCCCCAAGGGCGCCTGCTACAGGTGCTGGCGGGGAAAGAATGGCTGATCGACGACGGCAATCTTGAAAAGCAGTTCGTCGACACCATTACTACACTTGCACACAACCAACTGCACAGCAGCCGCGAAGCCCGCCTGCACAGTGTGCTGCGAAAGAACCCCAGTGAACTGACCGACGAAGAGAAAGCGTTACTGCGGGAGCACTACAGCACCCCCTCTTCAACAGGCAGCCAGAGCTGAACTGGCGCCTGGAGCCTCGAATCTGGTATAATCCTCGGCTTATTTCAGCCCGCCAAGACCTTCAGTGGATAGGGTGTTATGTCCGGAAAAGCGCAACAGCAATCTCGTCTCAAAGAGTTGATCACCCGTGGTCGTGAGCAGGGTTACCTGACTTACGCGGAGGTCAACGACCACCTGCCGGAGGATATCTCTGATCCGGAACAGGTAGAAGACATCATCCGCATGATCAACGACATGGGGATCAACGTATTCGAGACAGCCCCGGATGCGGATGCCCTGTTGCTGGCGGAAACCGATACCGATGAAGCTGCCGCCGAAGAAGCTGCTGCCGCCCTTGCCGCGGTAGAGAGCGACGTTGGCCGCACGACCGACCCGGTGCGCATGTACATGCGTGAAATGGGTACCGTGGAACTGCTGACCCGCGAAGGCGAGATCGAAATCGCCAAACGCATCGAGGAAGGCATCCGCGAGGTCATGAGCGCCATCGCCCAGTTCCCTGGCGCGGTGGACGGCATTCTCGAAGAGTACAACCGTATCGTTGCCGAAGGCGGCCGCCTGTCGGACGTTCTCAGCGGCTACATCGACCCGGATGACGGCACCCTGCCGGCCGAGGAAGTCGAGCCGGTCGGCCTGAAGGACGACGCCGAAGCCAAGGATAAGGACAAGGACGAAGAGGACGAAGAGTCCGACGGCGACAGCGAGGAAGAAGAAGGCGATGGCGGTCCGGATCCGGAAGAAGCCGCTCGTCGTTTCGGCGCCGTCTCCGAGCAGCTGGAGAAGGCCAAGAAGGCCCTGAAGAAGCACGGTCGTGGCAGCAAGCAGGCAACCGAAGAACTGGTCGCCCTGGCCGAGCTGTTCATGCCGATCAAGCTGGTGCCCAAGCAGTTCGACGTGCTGGTCGCCAAGGTCCGTGATGCGCTGGACAGCGTGCGCCGCCAGGAACGCGCCATCATGCAGCTGTGCGTGCGTGACGCCCGCATGCCGCGTGCCGACTTCCTGCGCCAGTTCCCCGGCCACGAAACCGACACCGCCTGGGTCGACTCCGTACTCAAGGGCAAGCCCAAGTACGCCGAGGCCATCGAGCGCCTGCGTGACGACATCCTGCGCAACCAGCAGAAGCTGGTCGACCTGGAAACCAGCTCGCAGCTGACCGTTGCCGAGATCAAGGACGTCAACCGCTCCATGTCCATCGGCGAGGCGAAAGCCCGTCGTGCGAAGAAGGAGATGGTCGAGGCGAACCTGCGTCTGGTGATCTCCATCGCCAAGAAGTACACCAACCGCGGCCTGCAGTTCCTCGACCTGATCCAGGAAGGCAACATCGGCCTGATGAAGGCGGTGGACAAGTTCGAATACCGTCGCGGCTACAAGTTCTCGACCTATGCCACCTGGTGGATCCGCCAGGCGATCACCCGTTCGATCGCCGACCAGGCCCGCACCATCCGTATTCCGGTGCACATGATCGAGACGATCAACAAGCTCAACCGTATCTCCCGCCAGATGCTGCAGGAGATGGGTCGCGAACCGACCCCGGAAGAGCTGGGCGAACGCATGGACATGCCGGAAGACAAGATCCGCAAGGTCCTGAAGATCGCCAAGGAACCGATCTCCATGGAAACGCCGATCGGTGACGACGAAGATTCGCACCTGGGCGACTTCATCGAGGACTCCACCATGCAGTCGCCGATCGAAGTGGCGACCAGCGAGAGCCTCAAGGAAGCCACCCGCGAAGTCCTCGCCGGCCTCACCGCTCGCGAAGCCAAGGTCCTGCGCATGCGCTTCGGCATCGACATGAATACCGACCACACCCTCGAGGAAGTCGGCAAGCAGTTCGATGTCACCCGTGAGCGTATCCGCCAGATCGAAGCCAAGGCGCTGCGCAAGCTGCGCCACCCGTCTCGAAGCGAGCATCTGCGCTCCTTCCTCGACGAGTAACGAAGAACCCCCGGCCAAAACCGGGGGTTTTTCTTTGGGTCTTCCACTGGGCAAAGTGCCACGTCTACACTTCGGCGTAGTCCCCCCTGGAATGAGGCCCTTCATGCCGCGTCTGCAGGCAGTTCTACTGTGGTGCCTCGCATTCTGGGCGGGACAGGCATTTGGCCTGAGCCTCACGCCCGAGGAGCAGCAGTGGCTGCAGGAGCACCCCACCCTGCGCCTGGGCGTGGACGCCTCCTGGCCACCCTTCGAATTCCGTGACGCGGAAGGCCAGTACCAGGGGCTCGCCCCGGTCTATGTGAAATACATCAGCGAGCAGCTCAAGGTGAAGCTTGCGTCGGTCGAGCCGACCAACTGGAGCGACCTGCTGCAACAGGCGCGGGAAAACCGCATCGACCTGCTCCCCGGCGTCATGGCCACGCCCAGCCGCCTCGACTTCCTCAGCTTCACCCGCCCTTACCTCGACTTCCCGATCATCATCCTCGCCCGCCGCAACGGCCCGGAACCGGCAAACGTGAAGGAGCTCTACGGGCTCAAGGTCGGCGTTGTCGCCCACTACGCACCGCATGAGCTGCTGGTCGCCAAGCATCCCGACCTCAACCTGCAGCCGTTGCCGAGCATCGCTGCCGGCCTGCAGGCGCTGGCCACCGGCCAGGTGGATGCCTTCGTCGGCGACCTTGCCTCCAGCGTCTGGAACCTGCGCCAGCTCAAACTCGAAGGGCTGCAGATCAGCGGCGAAACACCCTATCGCTATCAATTGGCGATGGCGGTGCCGAAAGACCAGGCCATCCTGGTCGGCATCCTCGACAAGGTGCTTGCCGAGATGAAGCCCGAACAGGTCGAGGCACTCCAGGCGCCCTGGGTCGGCGGCCTGGTCGATCGGCGCAGTGTCTGGCCGGAGGTATTTCGCGTCGTCGTTCCCATCGCCCTGCTGACCGCCCTCACCCTGCTCGTGCTGTTCACCATGAACCGCCGCCTGCGCGGCGAGATGCAGCGCCGCGAGAAGCTCGAACAGGCCCTGCGCGATAGCGAACAGCACTACCGCGGCCTGGTGGAAAGCCTCACCGCCATTGCCTGGGAAATGCGCCTGGCGGAGAACCGCTTCACCTACGTTTCGCCGCATGCCCAGCGGCTGCTCGGCTACCCGATCAAGGACTGGCTGGAGCCTGGCTTCTGGCAACGCACGCTGCACCCCGACGACGCCGAGCACGCCATTCACTTCTGCCTTTCCGAGAGCCAGGCCGGGCGCAACCACAGCTTCGACTACCGCATGCTTGCCGCCGATGGGCGGATCGTCTGGATTCGCGACATCGTCACGCTGATCCACCACGACGACGACCTGATCCTGCGCGGCCTGATGATCGACATCACCGAGGCCATGCACACTGAACAGGCCCTGCGCCTGTCCGAACAGAAGTTCGCCTCGGTGTTCCACCACTGCCCGGACATCATCGTCCTCGCGCGCCGCGTCGATGGCCAGTTGCTCGCGGTGAACAGCACCTTCGAGCAGCAGATCGGCATTCCCGCCAGCGAAGCACTGGGCAAGACCTCCACCGAGCTGGGCATCTGGGGCGAGCCAGGGATGGGCCCGGCGATGCTCTCGCGCCTGCAGGGCGAGCCGCTGAACAACGTCGAGATCCCGCTCAACCGCCGCGACGGGACGCGCTTCACCGCCCTGCTCTCGGCCCAGCACATCGTCCTCGACGACACGCCGGCACTGGTGGTGGTGGTGCGCAACATCTCCCAGGTCAAGGAAACCCAGGAACAACTGCGCGTCTCCGAGGAGAAGTTCGCCAAGGCCTTCCACGCCTCCCCGGACGGCATGCTCATTTCGCGTATCAGCGACGGCCGGCTGGTGGAAGTGAACCAGGGCTTCACCCGCATCACCGGCTACACGCGCGAGGAAGCCGCCGAGCGCTCCACCCTCGACCTGCGCCTGTGGGCCAACCCCGCCGACCGCGGCAAGCTGCTGAGCATCCTCGACGGCGCCGCCAGCGCCCCGGACTTCACCGCGCAGATCCGCACCCGCGACAGCAGCCTGCGCCTGTGCGAGCTGTCGGCCCACCGCATCACCATCGGCAACGACGACTGCATGCTGACCATCGCTCGCGACATCACCGAGCAGCAGCAGATGCAGGAAAAGCTCCGCCTCGCCGCCACCGTCTTCGAGAGCACCGCCGAAGGCGTGATGATCACCGACGCGCGCCAGCGGATAGTCGCGGTCAATCGCGCCTTCAGCGAGATCACCGGCTACAGCGAGCAGGAAGCTCTCGGCAGCTCGCCGCGGCTGCTCGCCTCCGGCCAGCACGACAGCAGCTTCTACGTCGCCCTCTGGCACCAGCTCAACGCCGAGGGCCATTGGCAGGGCGAAATCTGGAACCGGCGGAAGAACCAGGAGCTGTATCCGGAGTGGCTCACCGTCAGCGCTGTGCGCGATGCCGAAGGTGAGCTGACGCACTACGTCGGCGTGTTCGCCGATATATCCACCCTCAAGTACGCCCAAGCGCGGCTCGACTACCAGGCCCACCACGACCCACTCACCGGGCTGCCCAACCGCCTGCTGTTCGAAAGCCGCCTGAACGCCTCCCTCAAGGAAGCCCAGGAAGACGATCATCAGGGCGCCGTGCTGTTCCTCGACCTCGACCGCTTCAAGCACATCAACGACAGCCTCGGCCACCCGGTCGGCGACCTGCTGCTCAAGTCCATCGCCACGCGCCTGCGCGAACAACTGCGCGACGTCGACACCGTGGCCCGCCAGGGCGGCGACGAATTCATCATCCTGCTGCCGGGCCTGCACCACGCGCTGGACGCCGAACATGTCGCGAATAAATTGCTGCTCTGCTTCGAAAAACCATTCATCGCCGGCGAACAGGAGTTCTTCGTCAGCGCCAGTATCGGCATCTGCCTTTACCCCAGCGATGGCAGCGACGTCGCCACCCTGGTGAAGAACGCCGACGCTGCCATGTACCGGGCCAAGGCCCAGGGCCGCAACCGTGTCGAGTTCTACACCCGCGAACTGACCTTCCAGGCCACCGAGCGCATGGCCCTGGAGCACGAACTGCGCCGAGCCCTGGAAAGCGACCAGTTACAGCTCTACTACCAGCCCAAGCTCTCCCTCGGCACCGGCCAACTGGTGGGGGCAGAAGCGCTGATCCGCTGGAAACATCCGCAATTCGGCGCGATATCTCCGGACCGCTTCATCCCCCTGGCCGAGGAAAATGGCCTGATCCTGCCATTGGGCGACTGGGTCCTGCGCGAAGCCTGCCGGCAGATGAGCCGCTGGCAGGACAGCCACGCCGCCTTCGGCCCGCTCTCGGTCAACCTGGCCGGCGCGCAACTGCGCCAGACCAACCTGGTCGAACGCATCCGCGAACTGCTCGCCCACTACAACCTCCAGCCCTCGCGCCTGCAGCTGGAGATCACCGAAAGCTTCCTCATGCACCAGACCGAGGAAGCCCTGTCGATCCTGCACAGTCTCAAGCACCTGGGCGTGCAACTGGCCATCGACGACTTCGGCACCGGCTACTCCTCGCTCAGCTACCTGAAGCAACTGCCGCTGGATACCCTGAAGATCGACCAATCCTTCGTCCACGGCCTGCCGGACGACCCCCACGACGCCGCCATCGCCCGCGCCATCATCGCCCTGGGCCGCAGCATGAACCTCACGGTGATCGCCGAGGGCGTGGAGCACGAAGCCCAGGAACGCTTCCTCGAAGCCGAAGGCTGCGACCAGATCCAGGGCTACGCCCTCAGCGCCCCGCTGCCGGCCGACGCCTTTGCCAACAGGTTCCTGGTCCCGCTGCATCCGGTTGGCGCTAGCCAGAACGCCCCGGTATAATCCGCCCGCCTTCTGGGGGCCTATAGCTCAGTTGGTTAGAGCAGAGGACTCATAATCCTTTGGTCCACGGTTCAAGTCCGTGTGGGCCCACCACCTCTTCAGCAAAAAGCCGCGCGGATGCGCGGCTTTTTGCGTTTCTGGCGACGCAAGCGATTAATTGCGCAACGCTGCGAGCACATGTTCCGGATCGTTGTGGATCGCTCGCAGCAGAGCCCTTGCCGGACCATCCGGCTCACGGCGCCCCTGCTCCCAATTGCGCAATGTGCCCACCGCCACGTCGATGGTACGGGCGAACGCCACCTGGGAAAGACCTGTCGCCTTGCGGATGCTGCGAACCTGAAAGGCATCGACATGGAAAACCCGAGAGGGCTCGCGGGCTCCCCTGCCTATCTCGTTCATTTGCTCCATGCTTTCGGCAAGCCGGTCAAAGAGACTTTTTTCCATCATTGCCACCCTTGGTTCAGTTTGCGGAGCACGCCTTTCTCCAGTTCCGTGAGATTGTCCTTGGCACCTTTGCGGTAGATCAGAAGCAGACGTATCTGGCCTGCACGACTGAGGTAGTAATAGATCACCCGAACACCGCCACGCTTGCCAACGCCTGCGCTACTCCAGCGCACCTTGCGTAGGCCGCCCGTTCCCGGAATCACCGCCCCCGCTTTCGGGCTGACGGCGAGATACTGCTGAAATTCACGGTATTCCTCGTCGTTCAGATGCTCGTACAGGTCTTCGGTGAAAATTGGCGTCTCAATGAAGATCATGACATCTCTGCCCATCGAGTACGCCAATGGCGTATGTCGACTATAGAAATCCTAATCCGCGACCACAAGATAGAACCAGACTGGTGGAGCCTCCGTTGGTCTTGGCGCCGCCCCAGGGCAAGTATTTCGCCACAGCAAATGATGCCGTCGGGCGAAAGTGGGGAAATCAGGAATCGCCCTACGCCGCAACGGCGTTGCTGTCCTACAAGGGCTCTGCGTAGCGTTCCGTCTGCCACGGCTCGCCGTGGCCGGGAGTGGAATCCTGAAAACGAGCACGACACGCAAGCCATCTGCAGAGAGTGATTGCCAACTAGCATTCACTGTCTGGCGGTCTATGGCGGACCGTGTGAGGTGGGCTATTGCCCTACCGGTTCGTGCTCGAGTCCGGCATTCCACCCTTGCACGGTCCGCCTCCCTCTTCGCTTGTTCGGGCGGCGGCTTCCTGGATGTACATGGAGAGACAGCATGAAGTTTTCCGATTCGCCATCGGCCGACGAAGGCCTGATTCCCACGGTGTTCCAACGCTACAACCGTCGTCTGCGCGGGCTGCTGATCGAGCGGCAGGCGTGGTTCGTCCTGCGCGATCTGGCCAAGCTGACCAACAGCCACCTGGGTGAACGGGTCACCAGCAAGCTCGACCCGGATCAACTGCGCCACGAGCGCCTGGCCGGCTGCGAAGAAAAGCTCTACCTGGTCAGCGAAAGCGGCCTGTACGCGCTGCTGATGGTGCACTTCTACCACCCGGAGAACCGCAGCCTGCGCCAGTGGCTGAGCAACGAGGTCCTGCCGGCGCTGAGGGATGCGCAACAACACAATCCGCATCTGCCGCAACGGCGCATGGAGCAGGTGGAAGGCCACCTGATGAGCGTGATGGACTGGCAGGGCAAGCTCTGGGTGCGCTGGAGCGATGCGCTGCGGATGATGGAAGATCAGGTGCGCTCGCTGCACTGATGCATCCACAGGCGCTCCAGTAGGATGGCGTGGAGCGAAGCGATACCCATCGCTTCACGCCGCCGCGAAAGGGAAAGGGAGTTGCTGATGTCCATCACGTAGGGCGCATAACGCGCCAGCGTTATCCGCCGCCGAGGCTCTGGCGGATAACCTGTTCCAGCTTATGCGCCCTACGTTTTCCGCGCGTTTATGGCAGTTTTCCGACACCGTATTGCGGGCCACTTCACACTGGCCGTCGACCACCTGACGCGAGCGCTCCATCGACATGACAGGGGTCAATATCAGATAGCCACTAGCCATTAAATTGGCATCTCCCTGATATGAGCGAGCCCCTCATGACTCTCCACCGGTATCCGGTCCAGTTGCTGGTCACTTCCCAGGACCCGGCGCTGGCGCGCCAGGTTCGTGCGCTGCTGGCGGCCTATGAGCTGCCCTGCGCGGTGATGGAAGGACCGCGCAATTGCGAGCAGGCGCCGCTGTGCCGATGGTTCAAGGACGCGCCTTTGAGCGATTCGGCGCGAATGCTGGCGCTGCTCGCCGACGCCATCGGCGTGCTGGAGAAGACGCGCCATGCCTTCCGCTCTCGCGAACTGGGCGAGTTGCGCCAGCGCCTGAGCGGCGCGCTGCAAGAGTTGTCGGCCCCCCGTCCCCTGGTGTAAAAGACAAACCACCCGCGTTCCGCCGTTGCGGAAGCTGGCTTTGCCGGGCAGGACTTGTGGGCCTGCAAGACAAAGCGCCGAGTTGGTCGCCGTCGATTTCGACGAGACGACGAGCCGGCGCTTTTTTCATGCCCGACAAAAACAGCAGACCCGCAAGGAGCAGAACATGGGCCTGGGACCGAAGCTCGATAGCGTGCTCGAGCGCATCGGCCTGTCGACGATGGAAGTCGATCAGCGCCTGAGTTACCTGGAGTGGAGCGAGGAGGATGGACGTAATCTCCACGGCCGCGCCAGTGAACTGGAGGGCTGCCACCAGCGCTTCATCGAGCAGCTCTACGATCACCTGCGCAACTACCCGCCACTGGGGGCGATCCTCGCCGAACCGGCGACACTGGCGCGGCTGAAATGCAGCCAGTTCGAGTACTACCGCCAGCTGTGGGACGCCCCGCAAGACGCCGACTACGTGCGCGACCGCCTGCGCATCGGGCTGGTACACCAGCAGGTAGGCGTCGAATTGAAATGGTACCTGGGCGCCTACCGGCTGTACCTGGACCAGATGCTCGCCGACCTGATGGGCGACGCCCCGGAGGCGAAGACCTACGCCAGCCTGCTCAAGCGGGTGTTCTTCGACATGTCCCTGGCCATCGATACCTACGGCGCCGCCCAGCGCCAGGCGCTGGAGGACAGCGAGGCGCGCTTCGCCCGCGCCCTGCGCGGCGCCAACGACGGCATCTGGGACTGGGACCTGGGCAACGACCGCCTCTACGTCTCCGAACGCTGGGCGCGCATGCTCGGCCTGACCCGCGACAACCTCGGCGAAGGCAGCACCAGTTGGTTCGCCCGCGTGCACCCGGACGACCTGCCCGGCCTGCGCAAGGCCATCGATGCGCACCTGCGCGGCAGCAGCGCGCTGCTCAGCCACGAGTACCGCATCCGCCAGCGCGACGGCAATTACCTCTGGGTGCTGGCGCGCGGGGTGGTCACCGACGGGCGCATGGCCGGCTCGCAGACCGACATCAGCCAGCACAAGGCCAGCGAACACCAGCTCAGCCACGCGGCGCGGCACGACCCGCTCACCGGCCTGGGCAATCGTCTGCGCCTGGACGAACTGCTGCAGCAGGCCCTGATGCGCCAGCGTCGCCCTGGCGCACGCGAGTCCGGCCTGTTGTTCATCGATCTGGACCGCTTCAAGCTGATCAACGACAGCCTTGGCCACGCGGTGGGCGACCGGGTGCTGGTGGAAGTTTCCCAGCGTTTGCTGCGCTGCCTGCGCCCGGGCGATCACCTGGCGCGCTTCGGCGGTGACGAGTTCGTTGTGCTGCTGGATGACCTGGCCAGCCTGGTCGATGCCGAACAGGTCGCACAGCGCATGCTCGATTGCCTGCGCCAGCCGCTGCACGTGGACGGCCGCACGCTGGTGGTCAGCGCCAGCATCGGCATCACCGGGCTGATGACCGACGGCCAGGCCATCGACACGCTGCAGGCCGCCGACCTCGCGCTGTACCGCGCCAAGGAGGCCGGCAAGGCGCAGTACGCGCGCTTCAGCCTTGAACTGCAGGCCGAGGCGCAGCGCCGGCTGGATCTGGAAAGCGCGCTGGCGCAGGCGCTGCGCCGCGAGGAGTTCAGCCTGCACTACCAGCCCATCGTCCGCCTGGACCGCGACTCGCCACACTGGGAGGCGGTGGAGGTGCTGCTGCGCTGGAAGCACGACGGCCAGTCGGTGTCGCCGCTGGACTTCATCCCGGCGCTGGAGGAATCCGGCGAGATCGTCCCGGTCGGCGACTGGGTGCTGCGCCAGGCCTGTCGACAGACGGCGCTGTGGCAGAGCCAGGGGCATCGCAGCCTGTACTGCTCGGTCAACCTGTCGAGTCGGCAGTTGCAGCAACCAGGCTTCGCCGCACGGGTGCAGCAGATTCTCGCCGAGAGCGGCCTGTCGCCGTGCAGCCTGGTGCTGGAGATCACCGAAAGCCTGCTGATGCAGGATGGCGCGGAAACCCTCGCCTGCCTGCGCGAGCTGGCCGCCGAGGGCGTGCGCCTGGCGCTGGACGATTTCGGTACCGGCTATTCGTCGCTGGGCTATCTCAAGCGCTACCCGCTGCACATCCTCAAGGTCGACCGCAGTTTCATCACCCGCGTGCCGGACGACCCGGAGCTCAGCGCCATCTGCCGGGCCATCATCGGCCTGGGCCACAGCCTCGGCCTGGAAGTGGTGGCCGAGGGCGTGGAGCGCCAGGAACATCTCGACTTCCTGCGCCAGGAAGGTTGCCGCCACGCCCAGGGCTTCCTGTTCAGCAAGCCGCTGGCGCCGGAGCAACTGTTCCAGACCTGCCTGGAGCACCAGCGATGAAGCAGAACCTGCCCGTCAGCGGGCGCCAGGTGGACGTACCCGGCAACGCCAATATCCTCTCCACCACCGATCTCAAGGGCGCCGTTACCCATGTGAACCCGGACTTCATCAAGATCAGCGGCTTCGCGAGCGAGGAGCTGCTGGGGTTCAACCACAACCGCGTGCGCCATCCGGACATGCCGCCTGCCGCCTTTGCCCACCTCTGGCAGACGCTGCAGGCGGGCCGCAGCTGGATGGGCCTGGTGAAGAACCGCTGCAAGAATGGCGATCACTACTGGGTCAGCGCCTTCGTCACGCCGATTCGCCATGGCGGCAAGGTGGTGGAGTACCAGTCGGTGCGCACCCGCCCCGGCGCCGAACAGGTGGACGCCGCGGAACGCCTGTACGCGAGGATGCGCGAAGGGGCGAAATTGAACCGTCCTCGTCTGCCGCTGCTGGCGCAACTGCTGATCGGGATGGTGCTGGCGCAGGCAGGCGGTGCCCTGCTCGCGCTGCTGCTGCCCAAGCTTACGCTGCTGGCCTTCCTGCTTGCATTGGGGGCCTCGGGCGCCTGGCTGGTGCTGCGCCTGCAACCGCTCGGCGCGTTGCTCGGGCGGGCGCGGAAGATCGCCGATAACCCGCTGAGCCAGCAGCTCTACTCCGGTCGCAAGGACGAATTCGGCGAGCTGGACTTCGCCTTCCGCATGCTGGAGGCGGAAACCGCCGCCGTGGTCGGGCGCATGGCGGACGCCTCGCATCAATTGGCCGAACACTCCGCGGCACTGGCCGACGCCATGGCCGGCGGCAGCGCCGCTTCGCAGTTGCAGCAGCGCGAGACCGAACAGGTCGCCAGCGCCATGCAGCAGCTGGCGCAGAGCGTGCAGGAAGTCGCCCGCCACGCACAGCACAGTGCGGTGGCGGCGCAGTGCAGCGAGCGCATTACCCAGTCCGGGCATCAGGACGTGCACGGCACGCGCGGCCAACTGGCAGCGCTGGAAGCCGGCGTGCGCGCTGCGAGCACAGCCGTGGAGCAGCAGAAGGAACACAGCGAGGCGATCTCGCGGATGCTCGAGGTGATCCGCGATGTGGCCGGGCAGACCAACCTGCTGGCGCTGAACGCCGCCATCGAGGCGGCACGCGCCGGGGAAAGCGGGCGTGGTTTTGCGGTGGTCGCCGACGAGGTACGGGCGTTGGCGTCGCGTACGGAGAATTCCGCACGGGACATCCAGTCACTGGTCGGCAACCTTCAGCAGGGCGCCGAGGATTCGGTGCGCGCACTCTGGCACTGCTGTGAGCAGGCGGTTGCCAGCCTGGAGCAAGCCGGGCAGGCGGCGGGCACGCTGGAACAGATCAGCGAGCAGGTCTCGGCAATCCAGCGCATGAGCCTGGAAATCGCCGAGGCCATCGAGGAACAGGGCGTCGCCAGCGAAGACGTGCAGCGCAGCCTGCACGCCATTCGCGGCTCAGCCGACAGCAACGCGGAAAAGGTCGGCACCTGCCAGCGCAGCGCCGCGCGCATGGCGGAACTGTCGGCGGAGCTGCGGATGCTGGCGGAGCATTTCTGGGAAGGCAGCCGGGCGGGTTAGCGCTTGGCGATGATGTACACGGCGTGGACGATGCCGGGGATGTAGCCGAGCAGCGTCAGCAGGATATTGAGCCAGAACGCGCCGCCGAAACCGACCTGGAGGAACACGCCCAGCGGCGGCAGCAGGATGGCGATGAGGATACGAATGAGGTCCATGCGGTGGCTCCTTGTGAGATTGCCTCGTGCATGGAATTGACCGCAGGAGAGCGAAGCGGGTTCAGAGAAATTGGCGTTGGCGCATTGCGCGGCGAATGGCATCGGTGATCGCATGCCCGCCGGTGATGACGGTTTCAGCGGGTAGACAATCGCGGACGGAGTCCGCTCCTACGCACCCGGGGGCATCGGCGCTGGCCCCGCACGTAGGAGCGGACTTTGTCCGCGATGATTCGGTCCGCAGAGGAGCGACTGGTTCGCGAGCAATAACGATGGCGTCCCCCTCGCTCCTACAAGGTGAGGTCAGCCACAGGCGTCAGAGGAACCAGCGGTACTCCCGCGCGCTGACTTCGTTCATGAAGTCCAGGTGGTCGTGGCGCTTGTTCTCGCAGTAGACGAAGACGAACTCGCTGCCCAGGCCTTCCTTCACCACCGGATGGTGTTCCATTCCGGCGACGGCGCCGAGCACGTCGCGGGGGAATGCGCGGCGAATGGCATCGGTGATCGCATGCCCGCCGGTGATAACGGTTTCAGCGGGTAGACAATCGCGGACGGAGTCCGCTCCTACGCACCGGGGGCATCGTCGCTGGTCCCGCGCGTAGGAGCGGACTTTGTCCGCGATGATTCGGTCCGCAGAGGAGCGACTGGTTCGCGAGCAATAACGATGGCGTCCCCCTCGCTCCTACAAGGTGAGGTCAGCCACAGGCGTCAGAGGAACCAGCGGTACTCCCGCGCGCTGACTTCGTTCATGAAGTCCAGGTGGTCGTGGCGCTTGTTCTCGCAGTAGACGAAGACGAACTCGCTGCCCAGGCCTTCCTTGACCACCGGGTGGTGTTCCATTTCGGCCACGGCACCGAGCATGTCGCGAGGGAAGTCGATGCCGCTGGAGCGGTCTTCGTTGAGCGGCGGGATGGGTTCCTGGCGGGCTTCCAGGCCATGTTCCATGCCGGTGAGGATCGCCGCCAGCACCAGGTAGGGGTTGGCGTCGGCGCCGGCCAGGCGGTGTTCGATGCGCAGGTTCTTGCCATCCGACTCGGGAATGCGGATGCACGCATCGCGGTCTTCGAAGCCCCAGCTGGCCTTGCTCGCGGCGTTCACGCGGGAGCCATAGCGGCGGTAGGCGTTGTGATTGGCGGCGAAGATCGGCATGCAGTGCGGCAGCAGTTCCAGGCAGCCGGCCACGGCGTGGCGCAGGGCCTGCTGGTTGTCGCGGTCGAGCAGGTTGTTGCCGTCACGGTCGTAGAGGCTGACGTGCACGTGCATGCCACTGCCCGGCGCGTGCAGGTAAGGCTTGCTCATGAAGCTGGCGCGATGCCCATGCTTGAGCGCCACGCCACGGGTGGCGCGGGTGAACAGCGCGGCCTGGTCGGCGGCGTGCAGGCCGTCGTCGCAGTGGGCGAAGTTGATCTCGAACTGGCCCGGGCCGATCTCGGCGGTAATCACGTTGGCGTCCACGCCCTGCTCGCGGGAGGCCTCGACGATCTCGTGGAGCACGTCGGAGAAGCGCGACAGGCGCTCGATGTGCATGTTCGGCTGGTCGTCCTCGTCATCGCACAGCGGGTCGCGCGGGTATTGCGGCAGGCCGTTGTCGAGCTTCTTGTCGAACAGGTAGAACTCCAGCTCGAAGGCCACCACCGGGCGGATGCCCTTGGACTCCAGGCGCTGCATGACGCGAGCGAGCACTTCGCGCGGTTCGAATTCGATGGGCGCCTCGGTACCGTCGGAGCTGATCAGCATCTGCCCCAGCGGCTGGCTCTCCCAGCGCACCGGCTTGAGCGAGCCGGGGATCAGGCGGCGCGGCGCATCCGGGTCGCCGTCGTTGAAGCAGTAGTCGCCGATGGGGTGCAGGCCGCCCTGTACGCCGAGCAGCACGCAGTTCTGCGGCAGTTTCAGCGGGCTGCCGGCGGCGACCTTCTCGAGCATGTCCACGGGGTAGCGCTTGCCGTAGAAGTGGCCGGGAATGTCCAGGCAGATCAGGTCGACGTAACGGATATCCGGGTATTGCTGGCGGAAGGCGCGGACTTCGCTGAGCAGGTCGGGATGCATCGGGCGGTTCATGATGTTCTCTGGGGCCTTTTTGTTCTCAGGTGCCAAGATCAATTTCGAGGCGGGACCGTCGCGAGCGAAGGCCAGGCAAGGCGGAAGTCGGCTCGGATGCGGAGTTTAGGCCGCTAAATGAGCAATCCGAGCCGACTTCCAACGCAGCATGGGCGAGCGCAGCAGGTACCGGTCGAAATTACGTGAAGATCCACAGCACCCTTGTAGGTTTATCGGTGAGGTTGCCGTAGCGGAACTGGCTGTGCGGCGGCAGCTGGAAACTGTCGTTGGGGTAGAGGGTGACGGTGTCGTCCTCGTACCAGATGGTCAGCTCGCCTTCGAGGACGAAGCCGCCCTGCTCCGAGCTGTCGTCCAGGTGGCCTTCGCCGCTGGTAGCGCCGGGGGCGAGGATGCTGTCGAGCATGGAGAAGCCGCCGGACATGTTCGGCGAGGCGAGGATGTCGGTGACGCCGCCGGCGTAGTACAGGGTGCGGCGATCGTTCGGCCGGGTGACCCAGTCGCGTTCGCGGCGGGTGTCGCCGGCGTAGAAATAGGTGGTCGGCACGCCCAGGGCTTCGCTGATGGCGGTGAGGTCGGCCACGGTGGGTTGCGACAGGCCGCGCTCGACCTGGGACAGGAAACCCACCGAGCGGCCGATCTGTTCGGCCAGCTCACCCAGGGTGAGGTTCTTGT
Organism: Pseudomonas sp. GD03903; assembly: GCF_029840045.1. Classification (NCBI taxonomy): domain Bacteria; kingdom Pseudomonadati; phylum Pseudomonadota; class Gammaproteobacteria; order Pseudomonadales; family Pseudomonadaceae; genus Pseudomonas; species Pseudomonas sp. GD03903. Next base: position 84,026 of record NZ_JAOCBT010000020.1, read on the forward strand.
GCTTGCGCAGGTCGCGGATCAGCGTGGCAAGGTGTTCGTTGGTGGCCGTCTGGGTCATGGCAGGTTCCGAATTAGACAAAGTCCCGCAATCGATACCAGGCCTTGCCGACGGCTTCCAGTGGCGCGGCGAAGCGCTGGCCGCCGGGGAACCCGGGATTGCGGATGCGTTGATAGAGGTCAAGCTCGTCGCTGCGGCCGAACATGGCTTCGCTCACGGCGTGGGCGGCGGCCAGGCTGGGCAGCACGCCGTGGCCGGAATAGCCCTGCAGCCAGTACAGATCGCCGCGCCGGCCGATGTCCGGGGTGCGCCGCATGCTGCAGTCGATGTGCCCGCCCCAGGCGTACTCCAGTTCCACGCCTTTGAGCTGTGGGAATACCCGCTCGACATAGGGCCGCGTGGCAGCGCGGATGTCCGAAGGCATGCCGCCCAGGTAGGTGCAGCCGCCGCCGAACAGCAGGCGATGATCGGGGGTCAGGCGGAAGTAGTCGAGGACGAACTGGTTGTCGGTGACGCAGCAGTTTTTCGGCAGCAGCGAACGCGCCAGTTCCTCGCCCAACGGCGCGGTGGCGACCTGGTAGGTGCCCACCGGCAGGATGCGCTCGGAGACGTCGCGGTCCAGCCCGTCGATATAGGCGTTGCAGGCCAGCACCAGGGAGGCGCAGCGCACGCTGCCATGCTCGGTTGTGACTTCATAACCGTTGCCGGTCTCGCGGAAACTCAGCGCGCGGGTCTGTTCGAAGATGCGCCCGCCGGCGCGCTCGATGGCGGCGGCGAGGCCGTAGGCCAACTTGAGCGGGTTCAGGTGCGCGGAGTTGGGATCGTACAGGCCGGCCTGGTAGCGGTCGCTGGCGATCCACTGCGGCAGGTCTTCACGGGGGATGAATTGCAGGCCTTCATAGCCCCAGCGGCGATTGGCTTCGGCCTGCCAGTCGTAGAGCGAACCAACGCGGCGTTGCAGCACGGCGGTCCAGAGGTGGCCGATGCGGTAATCGCAGTCGAAGCCGTGGCGTTGCGGCAGGTCGCGCAGTTCGTGGGCGGCCCACAGCATGCCCTGCCACAGGCGCAGCGCACCTTCGTGGCCGAGGTCGTCCTCGATGGGCCCCAGGTCGCTGGACCAGCCCGGCAATGCCTGCCCGCCGTTGCGTCCGGAGGCGGCCCAGGCAATGCGGCTGGCTTCGATCATGCAGACCTGACGGCCGCCTTCCACCAGTTGCAGCGCCGTGTGCAGGCCGCTGAACCCGGCACCGATCACCAGGACTTCGCATTCCAGCGGCTCGCGCAGCGCATCGCGCGGCTGGATCAGCTCGGGGTTGGCGCCGGCGTAGTAGGTGCCGACCGGCTCTGGTGAACGCAGGAACATCGCGACCTCGTGAAATTGTTCTGATTATTTTTCATGAAAAATAACAGAACAAATTTCACAAGGCTAGCCCGTCGTCGCTTTCGCGGGACGGGCAGCGTTTTACAGCATCAGGACGACAGTACCGCCGCGCTGCCCTGCTCCTCGCGCTTCTGCCGAACGCTGACCACCACCACCAGCGCCACCAGGATGCCGGCGAGGATGGCCGAGGAACCGATGGTGCCGAAGTCCAGCCCACCCTTCTCGTGGGTCTTGGTCAGCACGTCACCCAATGTGGCGCCGAACGGACGGGTCAGCACAAAGGCCACCCAGAACAGCAGTACCGAGGACAGCTTGGTGAAGTAATGCAGCAGCACGACCACGGCGATCAGACTGCCGATCAGCAACGCGCCGCCGGCGAAGCCCAGGCCGGAGTCGTCGGCAAGAAAGTCGCCCAACGCCGTACCGAGGGTGTTGGAGAACAGAATGGCGATCCAATAGAACATTTCGCCCTTGAAGCTGCGGATGTTGTCCACCGACAGCGAGGTGCCGCTGAACCGCCACAGCGCGAAGATCGCCACCAGGATGCTGATCAGGATCGCCGAGCCGGTGGCATATCCCAGACCCAGGGTGCGGTCCATGAAGTCGGACATGGTGGTACCGGCAGTGCTGGTGGAGAGGATCACCAGCCAGTACAGCCAGGGCACATAGCGCTTGCTGGCGAGCTGGCCGACCAGGGTGACGAGGAACAGGCTGATGAGGATCAGCGAGCTGATCGCATAGCCGACGTTGAGGGTCATCGACAGCAAATCGCCGGCGGTTTCCCCCAGCGTGGTGGCGCAGATCTTCATCACCCAGAAGGCCAGGGTGATCTGTGGCAGTTTGTTCACGACGTATCTCCGGAAAATGAGCGGGATCGACGCGCGCCCTCCCGACCGGTCGCGTCGCTGCACCCCGGAGTTCGTGGGCTCCCCCTACAACCCCCGGCGCATGGTCGTGGAGACTGAAGGCGGCGCGGTGAAGAAAGGGTCAAGCCGGTATGAAAAATCCATTGGCCATCTTCGCTTCCTGCCAGCCGACGGATGACAGATCACTTTCAGTTGCTATGGTTCTACGAGGGGGCAAATGCGCCCGAAGAACGCTTGATTGCGCGCGATTGGCCGGCGCATGGGGATATGGATGAATCAGATGATCAAACCGCAACCGTACTGCAAGAACTGCCGACTGGCGCCGCCGACCCTGAGCGACGACAAGGTCGAGGAGCTCGAGGCGATCATCAGGCCGGGGCACCTGCTGCACAAGGGTGACTTCGTGTTCCGCCAGGGCGACCCGTTCCACAGCGTGTACCTGGTGCGCTCCGGTTCGATCAAGACCTTCACCACCAACGAACAGGGGCTGGAGAAGATCACCGGCTTCTACTTCGCCACTGAAATCTTCGGCTTCTCCGGCATGGGCGAAGGCAGCTACCCGGTATCGGCGCAGGCGCTGGAAAGCACCCTGTGCAGCGAGATTCCGTTCAACCAGCTGGAGGAGCTGTCGCTGCAGATTCCCGGCCTGTCGCACCAGATCATGCTGATGATGAGCCGCAAGATCCGCGAGGATCAGCAGATGAAGCTGCTGCTCTCGCGGCTCAACTCGGACTCGCGCATCGCCGCCTTCCTGCTGAACATTTCCGCGCACTTCCGCGAGCGTGGTTTCTCCGCCACACGCTTCCGCCTGAGCATGTCGCGCAACGAGATCGGCGATTACCTGGGGCTGGCGGTGGAAACCGTGTCGCGCAGCTTCACCCGCCTGCAGAAGCACGGGCTGGTGCGTGTGGATGGGCGGGAGACGGAGATCGTCGACTTCACCGAGCTGTGCGCGCTGGCGGGCGGGGAAGTCGAGCTTTGAGTTCGTGGTGAGATTCGTTCGCGAGCAAGCTCGCTTCTACAGGTTCTGCGCAGGTCGCTTTTCGTAGGAGCGAGCTTGCTCGCGAACCGCCCAGGCACGGGTCTTTCCCCCAAATCCCCTCCCCTACAAGCGGGAGAGGCAGGGTGAATTTGAAGTGTCAGCCGGCACGGACGGCCCCCTCTCCCTGAGGGAGAGGGCTGGGGTGAGGGGAAAGCCCGAACGCCGAATCCTCCCCGCGCGCGCCCATCACGTCCCGATCACGCCCCCATCATCCTTGGTGATCACCAGCGTGGTGGAGCGCGGGATGCTCTTGCCGTCGCTGGCCGGGAAGCTGAGGCCGGGGTGCTGGATGTTCACCCACATGGTCCGGCCATCCGGGCTCTGGGTAATCCCCGTCAGCTCGCAACCGCGCGGGCCGACCAGGAAGCGACGCACCTCGCGGCTGTGCGGGTCGGCACAGAGCAGCTGGTTGCAGCCCATGGCCTGCATCGGCGCCTCGGCGTCGTCGTAGTCGGTCTCGATCCATAGACGCCCAGTGGGGTCGAAGTACAGGCCGTCCGGCGAGGAGAAGATGTCGCCGTTGATGGTGCCGATCAGGTTCTCCGGCGCGCTGGCGCCTTTGTGCTCACCGGCCAGGAGGAATATCTCCCACTGGAAGGTGGTGGCGGTCGGATCGCCGCCGGCTTCGTTCCAGCGCAGGATCTGCCCGTGCAGGTTGTCCTTGCGCGGGTTGGCCGCGTCCACCGGCTGTTTCTTGCCGCGCGCATCGTTATTGGTGAGGCTGACGTAGACCTCACGGGTGATCTGCTGCACCGCGACCCACTCGGGACGATCCATCGGCGTGGCACCCAGCAGGTCGGCGGCGGCACGGGTGTTGACCAGTACCTCGGCCTGGCTGGCGAAGCCATTCTCGGTGGTCAGGCCATTCTGCCCGTGCACCAGCGGCAGCCACCGGCCGCTGCCGTCGGCGTTGAAGCGCGCGACGTAGAGGGTGCCTTCGTCCAGCAGGTCGACGTTCGCCGCACGGTTATTCGGCTCGTACCGGCCCGCCGGGACGAACTTGTAGATGTACTCGCCCTTGGTGTCGTCGCCGTAGTAGAAGGCCATGCGGTTGTCGGCGCCCAGGGAAAGGGTCGAGCACTCGCGGCAGAAGCGACCGACGGCAGTGCGCTTCTTCGGCGTGGATGCCGGGTCGAATGGGTCGATCTCCACCACCCAGCCGAAGCGGTTCGGTTCGTTGACGTGGCCACCGTGGGGCTGGTCGGCTTTCGGCGTGGCATCGAAGCGTTCGTCCACCGCCTCCCAGGCGTAGTAGTTGCTGAACTGGCCATTGGACAGCCCATAGCGCTTGTGCGAGACGCGCTTGGCGTAGTCGGCCTTGTCGCGGTTGACGAAGTACTGGTGCCAGTTTTCCTCGCACGCCAGGTAGGTGCCCCACGGCGTGACGCCCATGGAGCAGTTGTTCAGGGTGCCCAGCACCTGTTTCGCCTCCGGATCGCTGGCGGTGCGCAGCAGGTCGTGGCCAGCCAGCGGGCCCGCGAGGTCCAGCGGCGAGCTGCCGGTGATACGGCGGTTGTAGCTGGAGCCTTCGACGCGCTGCCACTGACCGGCGGCGTCCTTTTTCACCTCGATGACGCTGAGGCCGTGGGCGGCGATTTCCTTGCGCACTTCGCCTTCCGGGCGACCGCGCGAACCGTCTGGGCGGTCCTCGAAGGTCTGGCCCTTGGGGTGTAGCGTCGGGTTGATGTACTCGTGGTTGATCACCAGCAGGCCGTGGCTGTCCGGTGCGTCGGGGAAGGGGAAGTAGTGCATGCCGTCATGGTTGTCGCCGGCCTGCAGCTCCTGGGCCTTCCAGTCCTCGCTGGCGTCGCCCTTCCAGGCCGGCGAGCCGCTGACCACCGCGTCGCCCCAGGAGAAGAACGGCCGCGCGGTATAACCGTCGGCGACAATCACCCGGTCGAACTTCGCGTCCTGCTGCACCGGCACACCCTTGAAGCCCAGCAGCGCGGTGGGCACCGGAGCGTCGGCAGCGAACAGCGAGCGGCCGGGGAACAGGCCGCCGCCGAGGAAACCGACCGCGCCCAGCACCAGGCTGTTCTTCAGCAAGCGCCGGCGCGAGGCGTCGATCAGCTCGCTCATCGGCACATTGGCGGAGGGGTTGATCGACTGGTCGTCGAATGCGGCCAATCGGTCGTGGAAATCCTGGAAACGTTCGCTCATCACGGGGAGTCCTTCCGCAGGGCCGCTCTAGGGTCGGCTCGGGTTACCAGTAGAAGCTATCGGCGGAAGGTTAGGAACGCGGTGTTACGACGGCATGACAACGCCGCCGAGCCCTGTGACGGGCTCGGTGGCGGCAATAAAAGCCGCCCCACAGGACCAAGACGACGTCCGGGGGCGGGCGCGAGGGCATTTGCGGAACAGTGCGGCTCAGTTGTGCAGGCCGCCCTGCTCCGAACATTCGGGGCCCGCCAGGCGGGCCGTCCAGTCTTCCAGCACGCCACTGGTGAGGCGTTGCGCGGCGGTCTTGCGCCAGCGCAGGGAGAGCGCGTCGCAGGCCATCATCAGGCGCAGCCCGGTACGTTCCAACGGGTGGCCGAAGTACCAGTCCAGCAGGCTCGCCACGGAGAGCTGCGGGTAGTGCCGCTGCACCAGCTCCAGCGGTGCGTCGGCGGCGACCATGCCGGAACGGCGCACCCGGTAGAACCAGCCGCAGCGCCCCTGCTCCTGCACTTCCAACGGCAGCCCGGGCAGGTTCCAGCGCCGCGCCAGGCGATAGCTGGGCGAACGCGGCTGGCTTACCTCGATCAGCGCCTCGCCCCAGCGGAACAGGTCGCCGATGCACACCTCGTGTTCGTTGAGGCCGAAGGTCGACAGGTTCTCGCCGAAGGCCGGCTGTCGCCAGCGCGTCTGCGGGTGCTGCTTGCGCCAGTGGCGATAGTGCTCGGCGGGATAGTGGTGCAACGCGCGGTCCAGGCCGCCATCGCGGCGCAGGTCAGGCCTTGCGTCCCCCGGCAGCCCTTCGGCGCCGAGCCAGACTTCCTGGTGCGTCTCCAGCTTGTCGATATCACTGAGCAGACCTCCCCAGCTTTGTTCGACTTTGCCTATGAAAACGCCCTGGATGACGATGCTTTCCACCTTTGTCTACCCATCTGAGACAGCGGACAAGCGCTAGAGTAGTGGCCTGGATGGGGGACACTCCATTTCGATTTTCCAGTTTCGTTGATAAGCAGACCTTATGGATTTCCGCCAGCTCCGCTATTTCGTCGCGCTCTACGAGGAAGGCCATGTCGGGCGCGCCGCCGAACGCCTGGCGATTTCCCAGCCAGCGCTGTCGCAGCAGATCCGTCAGTTGGAGCAGAACCTCGACGTGGCGCTGTTCCAGCGCAGCGGCAAGCGCCTGCTGCCGACGGCCGCCGCGCACACGCTGTACAACCACGCGGTGCCGCTGCTCGAAGGCCTGGAGCGTGCCCGCGAGGCGCTGCGCGGCTTTCGTGGGCAGAGCGCGCGCAGCCTGGCCATCGGTGTGCTGCAGACGGTCAACGCCAGCCTGGTTCCGCATCTGGTGGAACGCCTGCACGCCGCGCAACCGCATGTGCAGGTGCGCATCTACGAGCTTTCCGGTGTGGAGATCGAGCGTCGCCTGCTGATCGGCCAACTGGATATCGGCATCGGCTTCCTGCCGCCGCGCCAACCGGCGCTGCACGGCGTGGAGCTGTACCCGGACGAACTGCAACTGGTGATCCCCGCGGACCATCCGCTGAAGGACTTCAAGAAGGTATCGCTGGCCCAGGCGGCGGAATTGCCGATGCTGTTGCTCGGTGAGGAATTCCGCGCCCGGCAGATCTGGCAGGAGCAACTGGCGGCCATCGGTCGGCGGCCACGCGTGCAGGCGGAGTTGAACCATATGGGCGGCATCCTCGACAGCTTGCCGCAAAGCCGCTTTGCCACGGTGCTGCCGGGCCGCGCTCGGCAGATGCATGCGCACAAGGACCTGCAGTGGAAACCCCTGAGCGAGCCGCGTATTCCGCTGAGCGTGGGGTTGGTCTACCGCGACGCACAGCGCCAGCAGCCGACGGTGGAGTTGTTGCGCTCGTTGCTCGACGGCGCGATTTGACGGCCACTATTGCTGATGGGTATCGCTGCGCTCCACACCATCCTACGTTCGCGCTGCATGGCTGCCCCGCCACCGTTTGTAGGATGGGTGGAGCGCAGCGATACCCATGCGGATACCAGCAAGCGCGAGATCCCCGGCAGAAGCGCGCCACTCCAGCAGCGCAGGGCGCACTACCTGGAACAGGTTATCCGCCGGCCCTGGCCGTGGCGGATAACGCTGGTGCGTTATGCGCCCTACGAGCGGGTAGCCCTTGGGCGTGCAGGAATCACAGGCAAAGAAAAAACCCCGCCTCTTTCGAGGCGGGGTTTTGCAGACCGATATCCTGACGTCCGTGCTAGCCACCGTCCATGGTGGATTCCCTTGTTTCCGTATTGTCGTTGGCGCTTCCTGCGCAATGTCCTGACTGAGAGAAAGGTTACCGCTGTAAGCCTTTGTCAGATAGACGCCGATCACCACCGCTGTTTGTAAGCCATGGCTTACAAAGATTCGAAATACCCTTCTTCTCAAAAGAAATATCCCCATGAAAAAGCCCCGCCGAGGCGGGGCTTTTTCATACGCAACCGCTTAGAACTGCGCGGCGTCCAGCAGGTACAGCGACTCGCTGCCGGCCTTCACCGAGGCGGTCAGGGAGTGGATGCGCGGCAGCAGACGGGCGAAGTAGAAACGCGCGGTGCCGAGCTTGCTGGCGTAGAACTCGTCCTGACCTTCCTTGCCCAGCGAAGCGCGAGCCATCAGCGCCCACATGTACGCATAAGCGGTGTAGCCGAAGGCGTGCAGGTACTCGACCGAAGCCGCGCCGATCTCGTTCGGGTTGCCCTTCGCGCGATCCAGAACCCAAGCAGTCAGCTCGTCGAGGTTCTGCACGGCGGCGTTCAGCGGGCTGGTGAACTCGGCCAGCTCAGCCGAAGCCGAGGCGGTGAAGGCACGGACCTCATCGGTGAACAGCTTGGCGTAGGCGCCGCCGCTGCCGACGATCTTGCGGCCCATCAGGTCCAGCGCCTGGATGCCGTTGGTGCCTTCGTAGATCTGGGTGATGCGGCAATCACGCACCAGCTGCTCCTGGCCCCACTCGCGGATGAAGCCGTGGCCGCCGAAGATCTGCTGGCCGTGGATGGTGGTCTCCAGACCCATGTCGGTGAGGAAGGCCTTGGCCACCGGAGTCAGCAGGGCGACCAGCTCCTCGGCGCGCTTGCGGGTGGTCGGCTCTTCGCTGTACTTGGCGGTGTCCAGCTGCATCGCGACGTAGCTGGAGAAGGCGCGGCCACCCTCGTTCAGCGCCTTCATGGTGAGCAGCATGCGACGCACGTCCGGGTGAACGATGATCGGGTCGGCGGCCTTGTCCTTGGCGACCGGGCCGGTCGGCGCGCGGCTCTGGATACGCTCGCGGGCGTATTCCACGGCGCTCTGGTAGGAGCGCTCGCCAGTGGCCAGGCCCTGGATGCCAACGCCCAGGCGCTCGTAGTTCATCATGGTGAACATGGCGGCCAGGCCCTTGTTCGGCGCGTCGACAATCCAGCCGGTGGCGCCATCGAAGTTCATAACGCAGGTAGCGGAGCCCTTGATGCCCATCTTGTGCTCGATGGAGCCACAGGACACGGCGTTGCGCTCGGCCAGGGAGCCGTCGGCGTTGACCATTACCTTCGGCACCAGGAACAGCGAGATGCCCTTGGAGCCGGCCGGCGCGTCGGGGAGCTTGGCCAGCACCAGGTGGATGATGTTCTCGGTCAGGTCGTGCTCGCCGCCGGTGATGAAGATCTTGGTGCCGGAAATCTTGTAGCTGCCGTCAGCCTGCGGTTCGGCCTTGGTGCGGATGATGCCCAGGTCGGTGCCGGCGTGCGGCTCGGTCAGGCACATGGAACCGGCCCAGGTGCCGGCGTACATGTTCGGCAGGTACTTGGCCTTGAGTTCTTCGCTGGCGTGGTTGAGCAGCGACAGGCAGGCACCGGCGGTCAGCATCGGGTACAGACCGAAGGACAGGTTGGCCGAGTTGACCATTTCCTCGACCTGGGCGCCGATCACCTTGGGCATGCCCATGCCGCCGAACTCCGGCGCGCCACCCACGCCCACCCAGCCGCCTTCGGCGTAGGTGCGGTAGGCCTCGGGGAAGCCGGCCGGGGTCTTCACGCCCTCGGCGCTCCAGCTGCAGCCTTCCTCGTCGCCGCTGCGGTTCAGCGGGGCGATCACGCCGCCGGTGACCTTGCCGGCCTCTTCGAGGATCGCCGATGCGGTCTCGGCATCGACGGTTTCAGCCAGGGCGGGCAGTTCGGCCCAGAGATTGGCGACCTCGAAGACTTCATTGAGGACGAATTGCATGTCGCGCAGGGGAGCTTTGTAGTCAGCCATGATGGATCCTCGAACGAAAACGACGGCTGATCAGACAGCCAGCGGTATCAGAATAGGAGGTACACGAAGGTACGCCGCCGGAGTTTACTCCAACAACTTTTCAGACTTTAAGCGTCATGAAGTGACCGCACAACTATAGATTGGTCACATTATGTAGCGAAAAACGAGGAGACCCGCGCGAGGCGGGCCTTCTTGTCTGGCACAAGGCCTCCAGCCCGTAGGGCGCATAGCGCCGAGGGCGTTATGCGCCGGCCGGCCAGGAATTACAGGGCGAACTGCTCGGCGGACAGGCGCATCAGCACCTCGGAACCGGCTTCCGCCGCCGCCACATGGGACAGCGCGCGGGGCAGCAGACGGCTGAAGTAGAACTCGGCGGTGGCCAGCTTGGTTTCGTAGAAAGCCGTCTCACCAGCGCCCTCCTCCAGCTTCTGCTGGGCGACCAGCGCCATGCGCAGCCAGAAATAGCCGAGCGTCACGTAGCCGGAGAACATCAGGTAGTCCACCGAGGCAGCGCCGACTTCGTCCGGGTTCTTCATGGCGGCCATGCCGACCTTCTGGGTCAGTTCGCCCCACTGCTTGTTCAGTGCCGCCAGCTGGGCCACCTGGGCTTTCAGCTGCGGATGCTCGGCGTGCTGCTGGCAGAGCTGATGGACCAGCTTGGTGAAGCCCATCAGCAACTTGCCCTGGCTACCCAGGACCTTGCGGCCGAGCAGGTCCAGCGCCTGGATGCCGTTGGTGCCCTCGTAGATCGGCGCGATGCGGCAGTCGCGCACCAACTGCTCCATGCCCCATTCGCGGATGAAGCCATGGCCGCCGAACACCTGCATGCCATGGTTGGTGACTTCCAGGCCGGTTTCGGTCATGAAGGCCTTGCAGATCGGCGTGAGGAAGGCCAGCAGGTTGGCGGCGCGCTCGCGCTCGTCGGCGTCCTGGGACAGGTGCTCGATGTCCAGCAACTGCGCAGTGAAGTAGGCCAGCGCGCGGTTGCCTTCGTTGAACGCCTTCATGGTCAGCAGCATGCGGCGCACGTCCGGGTGGACGATGATCGGGTCGGCAGGTTTTTCCGGCGCCTTTGGGCCGGTCAGCGAACGCATCTGCAGGCGGTCCTGGGCGTAGCGCACGGCGCCCTGGTAGCTGGTCTCGCCGAGGCACAGGCCCTGCATGCCGGTGCCCAGGCGCGCGTGGTTCATCATGGTGAACATGCAGGCCAGGCCCTTGTTGGCCTCGCCGATGAGGAAGCCCCTGGCGCCGTCGAAGTTCATCACGCAGGTGGCCGAGGCCTTGATGCCCATCTTGTGCTCGATGGAGCCACAGGCCACGGCGTTGCGCTCGCCGGCCTCGCCGTTCGCGTCAAGGTTGAACTTGGGCACGATGAACAGCGAGATGCCCTTGGTGCCAGCCGGCGCGTCAGGCAGCTTGGCCAGCACGAGGTGGATGATGTTCTCGGAGAGATCGTGCTCACCGGCGGAGATGAAGATCTTGGTGCCGGTGATCGCGTAGCTGCCGTCCGCATTGGGCACGGCGCGAGTCTTGATGATGCCCAGGTCGGTGCCGCAGTGCGGCTCGGTCAGGCACATGGTGCCGGTCCAGACCGCGCTGGTCATGCGCGGCAGGTAGGTGTTCTTCTGCTCTTGGGTGCCGTGGGCATGGATGGCGGCCATCGCGCCCTTGGTCAGGCCAGGGTACATGCCCCAGGAGCAGTTGGAGGCGCCAATCATCTCGCTGACCAGCAGGCCGAGTGACGGCGGCAGGCCCTGACCACCGTATTCGGGATCGCTGGAAACGCCGTTCCAGCCGGCCTCGACGTATTGCGCGAAGGCTTCCTTGAAGCCCTTGGGCGTGGTCACAACGCCGTTGTCGAAGTGGCAGCCTTCCTCGTCGCCGGAGCGGTTCAGCGGGGCGATCACCTGCTCGCAGAACTTCGCGCCTTCCTCGAGGATGGCGGCGAACATGTCCGGAGTGGCGTCAGTGGCGCCGAGGGCTTCATAGCGGCCGGTGAAGTCGAAGACTTCGTCGGTGAGGAAGCGCACGTCGCGCAGGGGGGCCTTGTACTCGGGCATCGCGAATCTCCGTTCGGTTCGGGGCGCCAGCGTGGCGCGGAAACGTCGAACCTAACGGCGCGCGACCGCCCGGACAATCACGCTGCACGCGCTGAATGCGGGGTCATAACCCGGCCAGGTCAGGCAGTGCGCACCGCGCCGCGACGGGATTGCCCATGCACGGCCACGCGGTTGCGCCCGCCGCTCTTGGCCGAGTAAAGCGCCTCGTCGGCACCCTTGATGACTTCCTCCGGGCTGCGCCGCTCGCCATCGCGCTCGGCAACCCCGACGCTGATGGTCACCGAGACCGTCTGCGCGTCCTTGCCAGCGCGCTTGCTGCGGCCCTGGCGATCGTCCTTGGGGCGGTTGCCACGGTCACGCAGGTGCATGGCGTAAGCCTCGATGGCCTGGCGCACGGCCTCCAGGTAGGGCAGGCACTGCTCCACCGTCCTGCCGGCGAACACCAGGGTGAATTCCTCGCCGCCATAGCGATACGCCTTGCCGCCGCCGCCCGTGCGGCGCAACTGGCTGGCGACCATGCGCAGCACCTGGTCGCCGACGTCGTGACCGTGGCTGTCGTTGAATTTCTTGAAGTGGTCCACGTCGATCATCGCCAGCACGTACTGCTGGCCCAGGCGCTGGAAGCGTTCGTTCAGCGCGCGGCGTCCGGGCAGGCCGGTGAGTTCGTCGCGGAAGGCCATCTGATACGCCTCGTGGGCCACCGCGCCGGCCAGGGTGAGCATCACCAGGCTGGTCATCACGGTGAGCGCATGGGGCAGGATGAACACTTTGGGCAGCATCCACAGCAGGCCGAGCAGCCCGAGCAGTTGCGCGGCGTGCAGCGGCCGCGGCTGGCGCACGTAGGCGGCAACCAGGGCGATGAACGCCATCAGGAAGCCGAAGTAGGACAACTGCGCCAGGTTCATCCACTGGCCGTGCAGGGCCGGCCAGTAGGTGTCGCTGAGCAGCTCCGCCAGGCCCTGCGGGAAGCGCCTGGCCAAGGCGGTCGCTACGCCCGCCACGGCGATCAGCGCGGCGCTGCGGGCCAGCAGGTCCTGCAGCATGTGCATGCGCTCCTGCCAGATGCCGTACATCCCGTAGAGCAGCGGCAGCAGAACGCAGCACAGGTGGAACACCAGCGCCGCCTCCGGGCGCACCACGCGGTGGGCCTGGAAATAGTCGACCTGGTTATCCAGCAGGAAGTAGGCGATGTACACCACCGCCAGCATGAACAACTGGCGCTGGCGCCCATAGACCATGCACAGCGCACCGCCGAGCAGCAGCAGCAGGGTCGGCAGGACGTTGAACAGCGAGGTGAAGAAGTCGGACAGTTCGGCCAGGGAGCCGGCGGCGATGCCGGCCGGGATCAGCAACAGGGGCGTGAGGAAATGGCTGAGCCGGTAGGGGGCCGTGGGTCGCACAGGGGGTTCCGCAAGGTGGGTGCCGGGCTCGCCGTCAGTCGAGCGGCAAGTGGCGTAATGATGGCATTTTCTGCGGACATTTGTGTGGGATCGGATACGAAAAAGCCCGCCTTGCGGCGGGCTCCTTCCTGTTCAACAGACGGACGGCGAACCGCCCTCCGCTGATCAGTAACCGAGGGCGAAATCTTCCTCGGCCAGGTCCATCAGGTTGCTGGCACCGGACAGCATGGTGGCAACGTGCGCACGGGTGCGCGGCAGGATGCGCTGGAAGTAGAAGCGCGCGGTCTTCAGCTTGGCCTGGTAGAAGGCCTCTTCGCTGGTACCGGCAGCCAGCTTCTCGGCAGCCAGGCGAGCCATGTCGGCCCAGAAGTAGGCCAGGCAGGCGTAGCCGGAGAACATCAGGTAGTCGACCGATGCAGCGCCGACTTCCTCGCGGTCCTTCATGGCGGCCATGCCGACCTTCATGGTCAGGTCGCCCCACTCCTTGTTCAGCGCAGCCAGCGGTGCAACGAACTCTTTCACGGCTTCGTTGGCTTCGTTGGCCTGGCAGAACTTGTGCACGATCTTGGTGAAGCCCTTGAGCGCTTCGCCCTGGGTCATGAGGATCTTGCGGCCCAGCAGGTCCAGCGCCTGAACGCCGGTGGTGCCTTCGTACAGCATGGAGATGCGGCTGTCGCGGACGTTCTGTTCCATGCCGTGCTCGGCGATGAAGCCGTGACCGCCATAGATCTGCACGCCGTGGTTGGCGGCTTCGAAGCCCACTTCGGTCATGAACGCCTTGGCGATCGGAGTGAGGAAGGCCAGCATCGAGTCAGCGGCTTTCTTCTCTTCTTCGTCCTGGCTGCGCTGGACGATGTCGACCTGCTTGGCGGCGAAGTACAGCATGGCGCGGTTGCCTTCGGCGAAGGCCTTGGCGGTCAGCAGCATGCGGCGTACGTCCGGGTGCACGATGATCGGGTCAGCAGCTTTTTCCGGCGCTTTCGGGCCAGTCAGCGAACGCATCTGCAGACGCTCGCGAGCGTAGGCGATGCCACCCTGGAAACCGATTTCGGCGTGGGCCAGGCCTTGCAGCGCGGTACCCAGGCGAGCGGTGTTCATGAAGGTGAACATGCAGTTCAGGCCCTTGTTCGGCGGGCCGATCAGGAAGCCGGTAGCGGCGTCGAAGTTCATCACGCAGGTGGCGTTGCCGTGGATGCCCATCTTGTGCTCGATGGAGCCACAGGAAACGGCGTTGCGCTCGCCCACGTTGCCTTCGGCGTTGGGCAGGAACTTCGGCACGATGAACAGCGAGATGCCCTTGGTGCCCTGCGGGGCATCGGGCAGGCGGGCCAGCACGATGTGGACGATGTTGTCGGCCATGTCGTGTTCGCCAGCGGAGATGAAGATCTTGGTGCCGGTGATCTTGTAGGTGCCGTCAGCCTGCGGCTCTGCCTTGGTGCGCAGCATGCCCAGGTCGGTGCCGCAGTGCGGCTCGGTCAGGCACATGGTGCCGGTCCACTCGCCGGAAACCAGCTTGGTCAGGTAGGCGTGCTGCTGCTCCGGGGTACCGTGGGCATGCAGGGTGTTCATGGCGCCGTGGGACAGGCCCGGGTACATGCCCCAGGACCAGTTGGCCTGGCCGACCATTTCGCTGATCGCAAGGCCGAGGGATTCGGGCAGACCCTGACCGCCGTGCTCGACGTCATGGGCCAGGCTCGGCCAGCCGCCTTCGACGAACTGCTGGTAGGCCTCTTTGAAGCCGGTCGGAGTCTTGACGCCTTCCGGGCTCCATTTGCAGCCTTCCAGGTCGCCAGTGCGGTTCAGCGGAGCGATTACCTGTTCGCAGAACTTCGCACCCTCTTCGAGGATGGCATTCACCATGTCCGGGGTGGCGTCTTCGGCGCCCGGCAGGTTCTGGTAGTGCGCTTCGTAGCCCAGCAGCTCGTCGCGAACGAAACGGATATCACGCAAGGGGGCCTTGTAATCAGGCATAGCGGTAAACCTCTACGAAGGGTTCTGGTTAATGGGCGACCGGTTGCTGCGGTCGCAGTGCGGGAGCGTTCCCGGCCGCCCAGTCGGTACGCGCACGCATCCCGACAGTCAAACAGGCGTTTGAAACATACGTTTACGCCATACCCTTGTCAAGCGTGCAAACCGACCGTCCGGTCACACTCGCAGGGCCGTCCACGGGGTGCATCGACAATGCCGCCCTGAGGCTAATTAAAGCCCATGGCAGAGCGGCCGGCGTGTCACGAGGACAGCCGGCCACCACAGAGAATTCAGGGGAGGAGTCGGGGCGCGATCAGGCGCGGATATCGAGCAGGGTGCCGAGCGTTTCGTCGGCTGCCTGGATGACCTTGGCGCCGGCTTCGACTTCGTGCTGGCCGCGGCGCAGGTCCACCAGGTGGTCGCTCAGGGCATCGCTGGATGCCGTGCGCGCGCCAGCGCTGGCGATATCGCTGCCGGCCTGGTCGACACGGCGCTGCCCGGTCTGGACGCTGGCCAGGCCCGCAGAGAAAGCATTACCGGAGATTTCCATCGCAGCGCCTCCACAACAAAGCAGCAAGTGGCCACTATTCAAGCAGACGGCGTGCCCCAGGCCAAGGTTCGGTTACAAATCCAGGATACCCAGGTCCAGGTGTGCCGCCACCGCCGCCGGAGACGCGCGGGCCAGGCGTGGCACGCGTCCGAGGCAGGGCGCGGGCAGCCGTTCGGCGAGGGTGGCGAGGTTTTCTTCCAGACGAGAGGTCTGCGCATCGACGATGTTCGCTACCCAGCCAGCCAGCAGCAGGCCGTCGCGCTGGATCGCCTCGGCGCTGAGCACCGCATGGTTGATGCAGCCCAGGCGCACGCCGACGACGAGGATCACCGGCAGCTCCAGGGCGATGGCCAGGTCGGAGAGGTTCTCCTCCCCCGCCAGCGGCACGCGCCAGCCACCGGCACCTTCCACCAGGGTGAAGTCGGCGCCCAGTTCCAGCACTGAACGCACCGGCCCCTTCAGTGCCTCCACCGTCAGTTTCACGCCCTGCTCGCGGGCAGCGAGGTGTGGGGCAATGGCCGGCTCGAAGGCGAAGGGGTTCACCTGCTCGTAGGCCAGCGGCACGCTGCACTCGCCCAGCAGCGCCAGCGCGTCGGAATTGCGCAGGCCCTCGAGGCTGCGCTCGCAGCCGGAGGCCACCGGCTTGGCAGCCGCCGTGGACAACCCGGCCAGCCGCGCTGCATGGAGCAGGCCGGCGGCGATGGTGGTCTTGCCGATTTCGGTGTCGGTGCCGGTGACGAAGTAGGCGTGGGACATGGGTTCCTCGGTGTCTTTCGTAGGAGCGGACTCCGTCCGCGATAGGTCCGCCTCGCGCCGGATGCCATCGCGGACGGAGTCCGCTCCTACATGGAATTGGCTTTGCGCAGGACGGCGTAGACCACCCGGTAGGTCGCCGGCAGCCCCTCGGGCCGGCGGAAGCGCTCGTAGGCGGCGATCAGCGCGCGCACCCGCTCGCGCCCGGTGAGGCCGTCGGGCCGACCGGGGTTGAGGTTGTGCGCGCCGAGCGCCTTGAGTTCATGGGTCAGGCTGCGCAGGTCGGGGAAGTGCAGGACGCGGTCTTCGGTGCGTAGGTCCAGCACCTCCAGACCGCTGTCGGCGCAATGACGCTGGTACTGCTCGAAGGCGCGGAAACGGTTCACGTGGACGAAACCGTCCACTGCCTCCCAGCTCTGCCGCAACTCACCCAGCGTGCCGATGCACAGGCTGCTGAAGGCCAGCACGCCACCGGGACGCAGTACCCGGCGCGCCTCGCCCAGCACTGCCGGCAAGTCTGCACACCACTGCAGCGCCAGGCTGGAAAACAGCAGATCGCTGGCACCATCGCGCAACGGCAGCCGCTCGGCATCGCCGCCGATGAAATACTCCGCGCCCCCCTGCTCGCGGGCGTGGCGCAACATGCCCTCGGCGATGTCGACAGCCAGCCCCTGGGCCTGTGGATAGCGCGCCGCCAGGGCGCGGGTGAAGTACCCGGTGCCGCAGCCCAGGTCGATCCAACGTTGCGGCGCAGCGCTGGCCGGCAACAACTCCAGCAGCCGCTTGCCGACATCTCGTTGCAGCTCGGCCACCGCATCGTAGGTAGACGCGGCGCGGGAGAAGGAGGCGGCTACCTGGCGTTTGTCGGGCAGGCCGGTGCTACTGCAATCAGGCATCGTCGCCCTCGTGGATGAACGTGAGGATGGCGCTCGCGACCTCGTCCGGCTGTTCCAGCGGCAAGCCATGGCTGGCACCGGGCAACAGGCTGACTTCGACATCCGGCAGCCAATCCAGCAGCGCCTCGGCAGCGCTCGCCGGGACCAGCGCGTCGTTGGCGGCGAACAGGTGCAGTTGCGGGCCGGGATAGCGGCCGAGCGCGCCGCGGGTATCCAGTTGCCCCAACAGTTGCAGGCCAGCGGTCAACGCCTCGGCATTCAGTTGTGGCAACGCCACCTGCAACTGGCGCGAGAGCGTACGCGCGTCGCGGGCGCCCTGGCTGACCAGCAGGGTGAAGCGCTTGCGCACCAGATGCGGCTCCAGCAGGAAGGCCTCGAAGAAGTCTTCGAAGACGTCGTTGGCCATGGCGTCCGGCCAGTCCTCGCGGCGGCGGAAGCAGAGGTTGCTGGCGATGGTAACCAGCCCGCGGCAGGATTCCCCGCGCCGCGCCGCCAGCTCGGCGCCGAGCATGCCGCCCAGCGACCAGCCAGCGATCCAGGCATCGTGGGCGACATTGTCGTCCAGCTCATCGAGCCAGACATTCGGATCGGCATCCGCCGGCAATGGCTCGATCTGCACGTTCAAGTGCGGAGCCTGCTCCAGCAGCGCATCGCGCAGCGGTTCCAGCGGCGCGCTGCCCAGGCCCCAACCCGGCAGCAGGATCAATTGGTCACGCATCATCGCCCTCCTCGGCATCGATCTCTGCCAGAAGGCTAGACGACACGCGTTGCCAGCTCTCCGCCAGCGCCACCAGCAGGCGGTCGACCTGCACTTCGCTGTGCGAGGCCGACAGGGTCACGCGCAGGCGAGCGGTACCGGCGGGCACGGTGGGTGGGCGGATCGCGCCGACAAGAATGCCGCGCTGGCGCAGCTCGGCGGACAACGCCATCGCCTGGGCACTGCCGCCGATGAGGATCGGCTGGATCGGCGTCGGGCTGTCCATCAGGCGCAGTCCGATGGCCTCGGCGCCGGTGCGGAAACGCGCGATCAGCGCATTCAGGTGGTCACGGCGCCAGCCCTCGGCGCGCAGCAGCGCCAGGCTCTTCAGCGTGGCGCAGGCCACGGCCGGCGGCTGGCTGGTGGTATAGATGTAGGGCCGGGCGAACTGGATCAGCGTTTCGATCAACTCCTCGCTACCGGCGACGAAGGCGCCGGCGGTACCGAAGGCCTTGCCGAGGGTACCGACCAGCACGGGCACGTCCTCCATGCCCAGCCCGAAGTGCTCGACAATGCCGCCGCCCGTCGCGCCCAGCGGGCCGAAGCCGTGGGCGTCGTCGACCATCACCCAGGCGCCCTTCTCCCGAGCCCTGGCGCACAGAGCGGGCAGGTCGGCAAGGTCGCCATCCATGCTGAACACGCCATCGGTGACCACCAGCGTGTTGCCTTCGGCCTTCTCCAGGCGCGAGGCGAGGCTGGCAGCATCGTTGTGCAGATAACGCGAGAAGCGCGCACCGGAGAGCAGCCCGGCATCCAGCAGCGAGGCGTGGTTGAGGCGGTCCTCCAGCACGCTGTCGCCCTTGCCGACGAGGGCCGTCACAGTGCCCAGGTTGGCCATGTAGCCGGTGGAAAACAGCAGCGCGCGCGGGCGACCGGTGAACTCGGCGAGTGCCAGCTCCAGTTCGTGGTGCGGGCCACAGTGGCCGTTGACCAGATGCGAGGCGCCACCACCGACGCCCCAGCGCTCAGCGCCGGCGCGCAGGGCGGCAATCACTTCGGGGTGATTGGCCAGGCCCAGGTAATCGTTGGAACAGAAGGCCAGCATCGGCTGGCCATCGATGACCACCTCCGGCCCCTGCGGCGATTCCAGCAGCGGGCGGCGGCGGTAGAGGTCCTCCGCCTGGCGCTGGGCCAGGCGGGCGGCGAGATCGAAAGGCATGAAGCGGGCTCCAGGCGGCTGGCTACAGGCTGCAGGCTGAACCACACGGCAGGCTGCGACGCTCCCGCCTGTTGCCTGCCGCCTGTAGCCTGCGGCGGCTGTTAAACAGCCGCGTTATAGAACAGCTGGGAGTCGCGTTGTTCCACCAGCGCCTGCTCGATGGCGGCCTGGTGTACCTCGTCGGCGTGCTCCTCGCGTTCCTCGGGCTTGATGCCCAGGCGCGCAAACAGCTGCATGTCCTTCTCGGCCTGCGGGTTGGTGGTGGTCAGCAGCTTCTCGCCGTAGAAGATCGAGTTGGCGCCGGCCATGAAGGCCAGGGCCTGCATCTGCTCGTTCATCTGCTCGCGGCCGGCGGACAGGCGCACGTGGGATTTCGGCATCATGATCCGGGCGACTGCCAGGGTGCGGATGAAGTCGAACGAATCGACGTCCTTCTCCTCGGCCAGCGGGGTGCCCTTGACCTTCACCAGCATGTTGATCGGCACCGATTCCGGGTGCTCGGGCAGGTTGGCCAGCTGGATCAGCAGGCCGGCGCGGTCGTCCACCGACTCGCCCATGCCGAGGATGCCGCCGGAGCAGATCTTCATCCCCGCCTCACGCACGTACGCCAGGGTCTGCAGGCGCTCGCCGTAGGTGCGGGTGGTGATGATGTTGCCGTAGAACTCCGGCGAGGTATCCAGGTTGTGGTTGTAGTAGTCCAGGCCAGCCTCGGCCAGCGACTGGGTCTGCTCCTGGGTCAGCTTGCCCAGGGTCATGCAGGTTTCCAGGCCGAGCTTCTTCACGCCCTTTACCATCTCCAGCACGTAGGGCATGTCCTTGGCGGACGGGTGCTTCCAGGCGGCGCCCATGCAGAAGCGCGTCGAGCCGATGGCCTTGGCCTCGGCAGCGGCCTGCAGCACCTTCTGCACTTCCATCAGCTTTTCCTTGTCCAGGCCGGTGTTGTAGTGGCCGGACTGCGGGCAATACTTGCAGTCTTCCGGGCAGGCGCCGGTCTTGATCGACAGCAGGGTGGAAACCTGCACACGGTTCGGATCGAAATGCGCGCGGTGCAGGGTCTGCGCCTGGAACAGCAGGTCGTTGAAGGGCTGTTCGAACAGGGCGCGGACTTCGGCAAGGGTCCAGTCGTGGCGGGTTACTTGGGCTGCGGTGGCACTCATCTGCAAAGTCCTTCGACGCTTGGGGCGCGCCTCTTGTCTAAGGTGCCCCGGCGGCGCGCCACCGGGGGAAATCAGGCTCAAGGCATCATATGTGGAGCTGTGACGCTGTCAACCACTCTCGCGACACAGGTCGACAAGTGACTATTTATTGACCAATAGCGATGATCCCGTTGGGCTTGCGGCTGAACCGATTCGCCCAATTGCCGCTCCAATCAGGCAGAACATTCAGGAGTCATCCCCAGATGGGAACAGAAGGATTCTTCGACAGCCTCGGTCAGATGGCCGGCAAGGCCATCCGCTTCATTGTCGATCTGCTATCGGGCGTGCTCGGTGGCCTGTGGCGTGCCATGGACGACTTCTTCCACGGCCTGGCACGGGCTGTGGGAATCGACGTCTCGATCTTCAGCTTCGTCCTGCTCTTCATCGGCCTGCTGCTGCTCTACAGTGGCATCCGCGCCTTCTTGCGGCGCTCGATCTTCGGCGGACTGATCTGGACGGTGCTGGGCCTGGTGGTATTGAGCTGGCTGATCCATTGAGCCACCCCCCCTGAACGGCCCCGTCCCTGGGGGGCTGAATGCAGTTGCTTCAATGGCGCCCCGTCTGGTGGCGCCCACGTGTGCAATGCCTCCTCTGCGGAGGAGCGACGGATCAGGCCGCGCTACCGCTCTGCGCCGGCTGTGACGACGACCTGCCCTGGCTCGCCGGGCACTGCACGGTTTGCGCCCTCCCCCTGCCGGTTGCCGGGCAGACCTGCGGCCAGTGCCTGCGTCGCCTGCCGGCCTTCCACCGGGTCGAAACGCCACTGCGCTACGGCTTCCCCGTCGACGCACTGGTCACGCGTTTCAAGCACCAGGCCAATGCGCCACTCGGGCGGCTGCTCGGCCAGTTGCTCGAACGCCACCTGCTGCATGCCTACGAGGAAGGATTGCCGCGCCCGGACCGGCTGATCCCCGTACCGCTGTCGCGCCGACGCGAACGGCAACGTGGCTTCAACCAGGCGCAACTGCTGGCGGACTGGCTGGCGGCTCCACTGGCTCTCCCTGTGGATAACCAGCTGGTCCGCCGCACTCAGGACACCCCCGCGCAGCAAGGTCTCGACGCCGCCACGCGCAAGCGCAATCTGCGCAACGCCTTTGTCCTGGCCGATGGAGCCGCTGTCGAAGGCCTGCACCTGGCCCTGGTGGACGACGTGCTGACTACCGGCGCCACCGCCGAGCGCATCGCCCGCCTGCTACGCCGTGCCGGAGCGCGACGGGTCGACGTCTATTGCCTGGCGCGCACTCCAGCCCCGGAATAGACGACCGTTGGGCCACATTCCCGACATCTGCCCCTTGCGTTTTGCCCGCCAGCAACGGAGCCTCCCTGCATACCAATAAGCACCCGCGAACCCATGACCACCCTCAGCCTGTTGACCCAACACGTTACCCGCCGCCCGCAGCGCATCGCCCTGCTGGCGCAGATCGCCCAGCTCGGCTCGATCACCCACGCCGCCAAGGCCGCCGGGATGAGCTACAAGACCGCCTGGGACGCCATCGATGAACTGAACAACCTCTCCGATCGCCCCCTGGTGGAACGCAGCGTCGGCGGCAAGGGCGGCGGTGGTGCGCGCCTGACCACCGAGGGCGAGCGCCTGCTGGCGCTGTACCAGCGCCTGGAAGCTCTGCGCGAACACATCGTCGAGCACGTCGAGCACCAGGCCGATCTCGAGCTGATCGGCCGCCTGATGATGCGCACCAGCGCGCGCAACCAGCTGCACGGGCGTGTTTGTGCGGTGGAGCCGTCCGGCCTCAACGACCTTGTGAGCATCGAGCTGCCTGGCGGCTCACGCATCCAGGCCCGGGTCACCCGCGAGAGCACCGAAAAGCTGGAGCTGGTCGATGGTGTACCCGTGGTGGCGCTGATGAAGGCCGGCTGGCTCTACGTCGACCTGCCGCATATCCCCTGCCCGGAGGGGCTGAATGCCCTGGAAGGGCACATCGATGACATCCGCGAAGCGGACGACGGCCCCAGCGAAGTGCGCATCCAGTTGCCCAGTGGGCAGATGCTCTGCGCCCTGACCGATCCCGAGCGCATCGAAGTCCTCGGCCTGCGGCCCGGCTCGCCGGTGCGCGCCCAGTTCTCCCCGGCCCAGGTGATCATCGGCACGCCGTTGTAGTTTCCCTGCCTCATATCAAGCCCTGCGACAGCGTGCCGCGCTCCAATGGCCGCCTGAGTCCCGCCCGGGTCGGGCGGGGCCTTGGCCAATCGGAGCTCCCACCATGCGCCGCCAACTCGCTCTCCTCGCCCTGCCGTTGCTGTTCTCCCTGCCACTGGCCAGCCAGGCCGGCCCCGACGTGTTGCGGGTCGGCGCCAGCAACGAACTGATGTCGACACTGGAACCACTGGTGGACCACTACCAGATCGAAACCCGCAACAAGGTCCTGCTGATCGGTGGTGACGAGGGCGAACTGGCCGAACAGGTCCGCCAGGGCACGCCGTATGACCTGCTGCTCACACCGTTGCACAGCAGCGACAAGGAGGCGCAGCCGCTCGACTGCAAGGCCCGCTCGATGCAGAAACTGACGCTGGTGAAGGGCGAGCGCCGGGCACTGGCCACGGACTTCGTCGAGTACCTGAGAAAACACTGCGCCGACCACTGAGGCGACTACCCACCCATTGGCGGTGGACTGGGTACACTAGGCTGCTTTACCACTGCCGGATCGTCGCCATGTCTCATCCTTTCTCCGACCTCACGCCCGATCTGGTACTGGATGCCGTGGAAAGCATCGGCTTTCTCAGCGACGCCCGCGTACTGGCACTCAACAGCTATGAGAACCGGGTCTATCAGGTCGGCATCGAAGACAGCGAGCCGCTGATCGCCAAGTTCTACCGCCCCGGCCGCTGGACCGACGAGGCGATCCTCGAAGAGCATTCCTTCTCCGCCGAACTGGCCGAATGCGAAGTCCCGGTGGTGGCGCCGCTGGTGCATGAGGGCAAGACACTCTTCGAGCATGCGGGCTTCCGCTTCACCCTGTTCCCCCGCCGCGGCGGCCGCGCGCCTGAGCCGGGCAATCTCGACCAGCTCTATCGCCTCGGCCAGTTGCTCGGCCGCCTGCACGCGGTAGGCGCCAGCCGCCCCTTCGAGCACCGCGAGGCGCTAACGCCGCAGAACTTCGGCCACCAGTCGCTGGCGACGCTGCTGGAGGGCAATTTCATCCCGAAGAGCCTGCTGCCGGCCTACGAGTCCGTGGCCCGCGACCTGCTGAAGAAGGTCGACGCCCTGTACGCCCGCGTGAAGTACACGCCCATCCGCATGCATGGCGACTGCCACCCCGGCAACCTGCTGTGCCGCGACGACACCTTCCACGTCGTCGACCTCGATGACTGCCGCATGGGCCCTGCCGTACAGGACCTGTGGATGATGCTCGCCGGCGAACGCCACGAGCGCCTGGGGCAACTCTCCGAACTGGTGGACGGCTACCAGGAGTTCCACGATTTCGACCCGCGCGAACTACCACTGATCGAAGGCCTGCGCTCGCTGCGCCTGATGCACTACAGCGCCTGGCTGGCGCGTCGCTGGGACGACCCGGCGTTCCCGCCGAGCTTCCCCTGGTTCGGCACCGAGCGTTACTGGGGCGAACAGGTGCTGGTGCTGCGCGAGCAGCTGGCGGCGCTGGATGAGGAGCCGTTGCGGTTGTTCTGAGCCCTGACCGCGCCCGCGACCGAAGTTGTTCCTTGTAGGAGCGAGCTCGCTCGCGAACGTATTTGCCGACGAAATCGCTGTCTGGCGGTTCGCGAGCAAGCTCGCTCCTGCAGAATCGCCGCTGCCGTAACGACAACGTTACGCACAATCATCGGCGAGGCTGCAGCGAACCCGGCAGCGACACAGACAAGCCATCGCGAGCGCCCTAGAATTGTGCAGCCACTCATTAGCTGCCTAACCAAGGATGTTCCATGGCCACCGCCAATCCCCGCCGGGGCTACGCCCTGGGCTTGACTGCCTATGTCATCTGGGGGCTCTTCCCGATCTACTTCAAGCTGCTCGAACGCATTCCCGCCCTGGAAATCATCACCCATCGCGCCATCTGGTCGGCGGTGTTCGGCGCCCTGCTGTTACTGGTGTGGAAACACCCCGGCTGGTGGCGCGAGCTGCGCGAGAACCCCAAGCGCATCGCCGTGCTCACCGCCAGCGGCCTGCTGATCGCCAGCAACTGGCTGGTGTATGTCTGGGCGGTGAACAACGGCCACATGATCGAGGCCAGCCTGGGCTACTACATCAACCCGCTGATCAACGTATTGCTCGGCCTGGTGATCCTGCGCGAGCGGCTGCGTCCGCTGCAGTGGGTCGCGGTCGGCCTCGCCGCGCTGGGCGTGGCGCAGCAGTTGTGGCAACTGGGCAGCCTGCCCTGGGTGTCGCTCGCGCTGGCGCTGACCTTCGGCTTCTATGGGCTGATCCGCAAACAGGCACCGGTGGCTGCGCTGCCGGGGCTGGTGGTGGAAACCTGGATCCTGCTGCCGCTGGCGATCGGCTATCTGGTGCTGTTCGCCGATGGCCCCAGCGCGCATCTCGACTTCTGGACCACCAAGGACGCCTTCTGGCTCGCCGCCGCCGGCCCGATCACCCTGGTGCCGCTGGTGTGCTTCAACGCCGCCGCACGCCATCTGCCCTACGCGACACTGGGCTTCCTGCAGTACCTGGCGCCAACCCTGGTGCTGTTGCAGGCAATCCTGCTGTTTGGCGAGCACCTGGACACCACTCGCCTGATTTCCCTGTGCTGCATCTGGGCGGGCCTGGTCGTGTACAGCATCGACATCTGGTACCGGCTCTCCCGCGGCGATTGATCATTAAATAATCCACTGCCTGCATACCACGCCAGCTGTGGCTTGCAGGCAGTCACCCGCAGATTGTCCACAGCTCTATCCCGCGAATGCGGGGATAACGGCCGTTTCTTCCACAAGCCGCCCCGCCGTGCCTCTCCCAGCGCGACACTCTCTCGCTGCGCGCAGCAACACGATCACTATTTGATCAGAATCGCGCAGGCCTAGTGGTTTCTGGCTTACCGCGATATTCCCGCGGCTTTTCCACAGGCTGATCCCCGCTTCATGGGGATGGATCAACGCTACCCGCTCAGAAAGTGGACAACCCCATCAAAGCCCTACCCCGCGTGACCTGTAGCGTTCCATGAACGGCTTCTCCACAGACTCTTCCAGTGTTTTTGTGCACAGCCATTGGAAAGCCCAAGGCACTCCCTTCACAGCGCACGCCCTGCACAAAAAACGATCAAGCCACTGAAAGCCTCGGAAACAGGTGGCTACAGACACTTATCAACAGAATGCCCACGGTACGATCCCCGCAATCTGTGCACAGCGACGCTGCCGATGGTGGATAAATAAACTCGCACGAAGCCCATATAAAATAGGCCCTCTGTCAATCCATCAACAGAGAGCCCACAAGTTTTTCCACAAGCATTGAGGTCAATGCAGAACAATCATTCCCCGCTGTGGAAATTCAGCTCCACCATCAGGTCGTCCGCCAGCTCCTCCAGCTTCTGCTGCAGGGTTTCCAGCGGCAGGGTCAACGGCACAGCCAGCAGCGCCTCGGCGTGGAACAGCGGCTCGCTGCTCATGGGCGCGGGCAGTACCTCGGTGGTCAGGCTCTCCAGGTTCACCCCATGCTCGGCCAGCAACTGGGTGATGTCGCGGACGATGCCTGGGCGGTCGTTGCCCACCAGGTCGAGGTGAATCGGCTTCCAGTTGCAGGCCGGCTCGATGCCGCTTTCCGCCAGCAACACGCGGATGCCGTGTTCGCTGAGTTCCTGCAGGCCTTCCACCAGTTCGTCATAGCCCTCGGCTGGCACCGCCACGCGGAGGATCCCGGCGAACTGCCCGGCCATGCGCGACATGCGGCTTTCCAGCCAGTTGCCGCCATGGGCAGCGATGCATTTGGCCACGCGTTCCACCAGGCCGGGCTGGTCCTGGGCGATGACGGTCAATACGAGGTGGTCCATGAGCAGTCTCCGCGAAGGGCTAGGCCGTGAGGTCCAGCCAATAGGTGTAGAACTTGTCGTCCCGCTTGTAGCCCAGGCGCTCGTACAGCGACTGGCCGGCGTGGTTGGTCTTCGCCGTCTCCAGCATCAGACCACAGGCACCGGTGCTTTCGCCGTGGGCGCGGGCGGCGTTCATCAGTGCCTCACCGTAGCCATCGCGACGCGCGGCAGGCAATACGTAGAGGTCGCTGACCAGCCAGGATGCCTGCAGCGCCAGGGAAGCGAACAAGGGATACAGCTGCACGAAACCTACCGCCACGCCATCGACACTACGCGCGATGAAGATCGTGGACTGGCCGCTGCCGACGCGCGCGCCGAGAAACTCGCGAATCTTCGCGTGGGGGGCGGGCACCTCATAGAAATCGAGGTAGCCGGAAAACAGCGGAACCAGGTCATCCAGATCGGAGGGGGTGGCAAGCGTCACGGACATGCGGGATTCTCCAGAAGGGAAAAGGCAGTATAGGCACGGCGAGGTTAGCCGGCTGCGACGGGCTGCCACAGGTACCCGAACGGGTTATCCG
The DNA here is from genome assembly GCF_029840045.1 of Pseudomonas sp. GD03903. Taxonomy (NCBI): domain Bacteria; kingdom Pseudomonadati; phylum Pseudomonadota; class Gammaproteobacteria; order Pseudomonadales; family Pseudomonadaceae; genus Pseudomonas; species Pseudomonas sp. GD03903. Next base: position 110,957 of record NZ_JAOCBT010000020.1, read on the forward strand.
TGTACAGTTTTAAGATTTATCTGGAACAATCCAGAAGATTTTTGCGAACATATGACCTGCTACGTGACTGATATGCGTACTTTGGTCTAACCGCGACGCTAGCCCACTGATTTTTCCCACGGCATCATGTAGTATTCCGCGGCTCGGACTACAAGGCGTTTTGCCTGTGTCCAGAGCTGGTCCTGAGCAGAGTGAGGCAAGCAATGACTGAACGCGTTCAAGTCGGTGGCCTGCAGGTCGCCAAAGTCCTGTTCGACTTCGTGAACAACGAAGCCATTCCCGGCACCGGCATCGAAGCCGGCAAGTTCTGGGCAGGTGTCGAAACCGTAATCAACGACCTGGCCCCCAAGAACAAGGCCCTGCTCGCCAAGCGCGACGAGATTCAGGCGAAGGTCGATGGCTGGCACCAGGCGCGCACTGGCCAGGCGCATGACGCGGCCGCCTACAAGGCTTTCCTGCAGGAAATCGGTTACCTGCTGCCCGAGCCGGCCGACTTCCAGGCCAGCACCCAGAACGTCGACGAAGAAATCGCCCGCATGGCCGGCCCGCAGCTGGTCGTACCGGTGATGAACGCGCGCTTCGCCCTGAACGCTGCGAACGCCCGCTGGGGTTCGCTGTACGACGCCCTCTACGGCACCGACGCAATCAGCGAAGAGAATGGCGCCGAGAAGGGCAAGGGCTACAACAAGGTCCGTGGTGACAAGGTCATCGCCTTCGCCCGCGCCTTCCTCGACGAAGCCGCCGCGCTGGAATCCGGCTCCCACGTCGACGCCACCGCCTATGTCGTGAAGAACGGCGCACTGGCCGTAACCCTGAAGAACGGCAGCGAGACCGGCCTGAAGAATGCCGCTCAGTTCCTCGCCTTCCAGGGCGACGCCGCCAAGCCGAAAGCCGTGCTGCTCAAGCACAATGGCCTGCACTTCGAAATCCAGATCGACCCGACCAGCCCGATCGGTCAGACCGACGCCGCTGGCGTGAAAGACGTCCTGATGGAGTCCGCGCTGACCACCATCATGGACTGCGAAGACTCCGTGGCCGCCGTCGATGCCGACGACAAGGTCGTGGTCTACCGCAACTGGCTGGGCCTGATGAAAGGCGACCTCGCCGAGCAGGTCTCCAAGGGCGGCAGCACCTTCACCCGCACCATGAACCCGGACCGCGTCTACACCAGGGCCGATGGTTCCGAGCTGAGCCTGCATGGCCGCTCCCTGCTGTTCGTGCGTAACGTTGGCCACCTGATGACCAACCCGGCGATCCTCGACGCCCAGGGCAACGAAGTGCCCGAAGGTATCCAGGACGGCCTGTTCACCAGCCTGATCGCCATTCACAACCTGAACGGCAGCGCCACCCGCAAGAACAGCCGTACCGGCAGCGTGTACATCGTCAAGCCGAAGATGCACGGCCCGGAAGAAGTCGCCTTCGCCGCCGAGATCTTCAGCCGCGTCGAGGACCTGCTGGGTCTGCCGCGCAACACGCTGAAAGTCGGCATCATGGACGAAGAGCGCCGCACCACCGTCAACCTGAAGGCCTGCATCAAGGCTGCCGCCGAGCGCGTGGTGTTCATCAACACCGGCTTCCTCGACCGCACCGGTGACGAGATCCACACCTCCATGGAAGCCGGCGCCATGGTGCGCAAGGGCGCCATGAAGACCGAGAAGTGGATCGGCTCCTACGAGAACAACAACGTCGACGTCGGCCTGGCCACCGGCCTGCAGGGCAAGGCCCAGATCGGCAAGGGCATGTGGGCCATGCCCGACCTGATGGCCGCCATGCTCGAGCAGAAGATCGCTCACCCGCTGGCTGGCGCCAACACCGCCTGGGTTCCCTCGCCGACCGCCGCCACCCTGCACGCGCTGCACTACCACAAGGTCGACGTGTTCGCCCGTCAGGCCGAACTGGCCAAGCGCGCTCCGGCTTCGGTGGACGACATCCTGACCATTCCGCTGGCGCCGAACACCAACTGGAGCGCGGAAGAGATCAAGAACGAGCTGGACAACAACTCGCAGGGCATCCTCGGCTACGTCGTGCGCTGGATCGACCAGGGCGTCGGCTGCTCCAAGGTGCCGGACATCAACGATGTCGGCCTGATGGAAGACCGCGCTACCCTGCGTATCTCCAGCCAACTGCTGGCCAACTGGCTGCGCCACGGCGTGGTAACCGAAGAGCAGGTGCTGGAAAGCCTCAAGCGCATGGCTTCGGTGGTGGATCGCCAGAACGCCGGTGACGCCCAGTACCGCCCGATGGCGCCGAACTTCGATGACAACGTGGCCTTCCAGGCCGCACTGGAACTGGTCATCGAAGGCACCAAGCAGCCCAACGGCTACACCGAGCCGGTCCTGCACCGCCGTCGCCGCGAGTTCAAAGCGAAGAACGGTCTGTAAGAGCTTCGTCAAGCGTTGAAAGAACCGCCCTTCGGGGCGGTTTTTTTATGGCTACCGGTTGGGATTTGCGCCGTTTCTAGCCGATCGCGGACAGAGTCCGCTCCTACATACACGGGTAGCTTCCGCGTAGGAGCGGACTCTGTCCGCGATTGCCCTAGAGCCACCTCGGAGCCCACACGTAACGCCTGTGCACAATTATTGTGTACAAAATCCCCAGCCCGCTTATTTTCCACACAGGCAATATCTGACTCTCAAGTCAATGATTGCTATGGAAAAATTATTTCATAACGCCCAGGAAACCTGGCAAAGCCGCACCAAACAAGGGCTCTGCTCGATTCCAGGGGAAGCGGCGAATCAACCGGCACCGCAAGGAAGACCGGGCTGGCACGGAATTGGCTTTTGCACACAAACCACAAAAAGCCGTGCATACAAAGCCGAGTAGCCCATGACCAGCAGTCCCACCCACCTGTCCGGCGTTACCCCCCTCCAATCTGCTGATAGCGCGGCCGCCGCCCGGCCGGCCGCGCCAACCCTGAGCCCGCGCCTGTACAGCGCCGACCTGGCGCCGACCAAGGCGGCGGGGCGCAGCTGGGGGCGTTACAGCCTGTTCGCGCTGTGGACCAACGATGTGCACAACATCGCCAACTACTCGTTCGCCATCGGCCTGTTCGCCCTCGGCATGAGCGGCGCGCAGATCCTCGCTGCCTTCGCCCTCGGCGCGCTGGTGATCTACGGGCTGATGAACCTCTCCGGCTACATGGGTCAGAAAACCGGCCTGCCCTACCCGGTGATGTGCCGCATCAGCTTCGGCATCCACGGCGCCCAGGTGCCGGCGCTGATCCGCGCGGTGATTGCCATTGCCTGGTTCGGCATCCAGACCTACCTCGCCTCGGTCGTGCTGCGGGTGCTGCTCACCGCCATCGCCCCAGACCTCAAGGCCTACGACCAGGACTCGATCCTCGGCCTGTCGAGCCTCGGCTGGATCACCTTCCTCGGCATCTGGTGCGTTCAGTTGGTGATCTTCGCCTACGGCATGGAGATGGTGCGCCGCTACGAATCCTTTGCCGGCCCGATCATCCTGGTCGCCTTCGCCAGCCTCGCCGGCTGGATGTACTGGCGCGCCGGGCTGTCGATTGCCTGGTCCAGCGGCAACGCGCCGAGCGGCTCGGCGATGTGGCTGAAGGTGCTGGGCGCCGCCGCACTGTGGGTCTCGCTGTACGGCACGATGATCCTCAACTTCTGCGACTTCACCCGCAATTGCCCGGACCGCCGCACCATCAGCGTCGGCAACTTCTGGGGCCTGCCGGTAAACATGCTGGGCTTCGCGCTGATCGCCGTGGTGCTGGCCGGCGCGCAGTTCAGCATCGACGGCAAGCTGGTGCAGAACCCCACCGAGATCGTTGCCGCCATTCCCAACACCTTCGGCTTGGTGCTGGCCTGCCTGGCCTTCCTGATCGTCACCGTGGCGGTGAACATCATGGCCAACTTCGTCGCCCCGGCGTACGTGCTGACCAACCTCGCGCCGAACCTGCTGAACTTCCGTCGCGCCGGCCTGCTCAGCGCCACCATCGCCGTGCTGATCCTGCCGTGGCACCTGTACAACAGCCCGGCGGTGATCGTGTATTTCCTCGGCGGCCTGGGCGCCCTGCTCGGCCCGCTGTACGGGATCATGGTCACCGACTACTACCTGGTGCGCCGTGGCCGGGTGAACCTGCCGGAGCTTTACAGCGAAAGCCGCGAGGCGAGCTATCACTTCAGCGCCGGGGTCAACCTGCGCGCGGTGGCGGCGTTCGTCCCGGCCGCACTGATCGCCATCGTCCTGGCGCTGCTGCCGGCCTTCGAATCGCTGTCGCACTTCTCCTGGTTCTTTGGCGCCGGGCTCGGCGCGCTGATCCACTTCGCCCTCGCCGACCGCAAGCGCGCCTACCGGGACGTCTGCGGCGAATCCATCGCGGTGGATGCCGCACACCATTGAGGCTGTAGCTGAACGACCAGGCCGCCTTCGGGCGGCCTGGTCGTTCAGCGAGCCAACAGGAAATCCAGCACCACACCTTCGAACTCGCGGGGGAACTCGATGTTCGACAGGTGCACGGCCGGTAACGTGAGCAGACGAGCGCCGGGGATCGCGTCGGCGATCAGCTCGCTGTGGCTGGCGGCAGTGACAGTGTCGAACTGCCCGGCGATCACCAGAGTGGGCAGGCGCACATCGCGCAATGCCGTGCGCAGATCGGTTTCCTGCACGGCGGCGAAGGAGCCGGCCAGTCCATGCCGGTTGGTGGCCAGCAGCGTCGCGCGGAACGGTTCCACCTCCGGGCGCTCTTGCGCCAGCCAGGTCGCCGGGAACCAGTTGCCGAGGAAGGTCGCGGCGGTGCCCCGCATATCCTCCGCCTGCAACACCTCGGCGATGCGCGCATCCCACTGATCCTGCGGCCCTAGCCAGGCAGAAGTGTTCGCCAGTACCAGCCGATCAATGTGCTGCGGCGCGTTCAGCGCCAGCCACTGGCCAACAAAACCACCGAGGGAAAGCCCGAGGAAATGCGCACGCCGCACCGCCAGTGAATCGAGCAGCTCGATCACGTCTTGCGCCAGCCGCGCCAGCGAATAGGGTCCGGGGGGAACACTGGATGCGCCGTGCCCGCGAGCGTCATAGCGCAGCACGTGGAAGTGTTCGCTCAGCGCGGCAATCTGGCCGTCCCACATGTGCAGGTCGGTGCCGATGGAGTTCGACAGCACCAGCAGTGGCAGCTCGGCGCGGCCGTCCAAGCGAAAGGCGATGCAGGTGTTGTCGCGAGTGGTCAGATAGCGCAGCTGGTTCATGGCAGCCTCTCCTCAGGGTTGACGGAGGCGAGGTTAGTTGCGCTGATAATCCAAAGAAATTACAAAGAATGAACGCTCTCTGTCAGGAAAACTGACATGCAGGACTTCACCCTTCATGACCTCCACTGTTTCGTCGCAGTAGTCGAGACCGGCGGCTTCCAGGCCGCTGCCCAGCAGTTGCATCGCTCGCACCCGGCGATTTTCGCCGCTGTTGCCCGGCTGGAGAACCAGCTTGGCTTCGAACTGCTGGATCGCAGTGGCTACCGGGTTGCTCTGACTGCCGCAGGCGAATCCTTCCACCACCGCGCCCAGGGCCTGCTGCGCGAACTGGGCAGCCTGCGCGAGCATGCCGCACACCTGGCGGCCGGCGAGGAAAGCCAGCTGCGCGTCGTCCTCGGCGACTTCTGCCCACGCCCCGCCGTTCTGGAAAAACTCGCGCGCTTCTTCGCCACGCAACCGCACACACGCCTGCAGTTGTACTTCGAAAGCGTCAGCGGTCCGCTGGAGCGGCTCCTCGATGACGAGGCCGAGCTGATCCTGCACCGCGTGGACAAGGCCGACCCGCGTCTGGAGTGGCTGGACCTGGGCGTGGTGGATTTCATCCCGGTGATTGCGCCGGCACTGCTGGCGGACACCACGGACATCCGGCCCGAGCAATTGCACACGCTCACCCAGTGCGTGATGCGCGACAGCGCCCGGCACTCGCCGCCGGTGGCGTTCTTCACCCTGGATGGCGCGGCGCAATGCACGGTGCCGGACCAGGCGATGAAGAAGGAACTGGTACTGCACGGCCTGGCCTGGGGTCATCTGCCGCGCCACCTGATTGCCGAGGAACTGGCCGACGGCCGCCTGCGCGACCTCAGCGGAAAGTACTTGCCCGGCCGCCGCGAGGAACTGGTCGCCGCGCGCCGGCGCGATCGCGCCCACGGCCCGGTGGCGCAGAGGCTCTGGAGCTTTCTGCAGGAGGCCTGATCAACTGCGGCTCATCGGCCCGCGCTCCGGCTGTTCGCGCATGTGGCTGACCGCGCTGACCGGCGCTCCGGCAGCGATCAATGCGTCGCGCTGCAGGGCAATCGGTGTGCGGGCGATGGCGCGCTCGAACTGGTTGAGCTTCTGGAACGCCGGCAGTGCGAAGGCCGCTTCCAGCATGGCCGCCAGTTTCGGCCAGCGCAGGGCGTCCAGCTCGTAGCGGGCGAGCTGCGCATTGCGCATGAAACAGGCCACGCTGATGTCGGCGATGGACAGCTCGCCGAACCACCACCCGTGCTCGGGCAACTGCGCTTCGAGATAGTCGAACACCGCCGGCAGGTCCTGCTGGTAGGTCCTCTCCAGCAGCACCGCATCCGGTTCGCGGCCCCACACGCCGCGGCCGATCACCAGTTGGTCGAACAGTTGCCAGATCACCACCTGCCCCATGCGGCTGTCGGCGAACTCCTCGATCCAGCGCGCGCGGGCGCGGGCGACTATGTCCGCGGGGTATAGCGCAGGCTGTGGATAACGTTCCTCGAGGTACTGGCAGATCACCGAGGAATCGTTCAGCACCAGCTCACCGTCCACCAGCACCGGCACCTGGCGCAGCGGGCTGAGGCGCTCGAACTCGGCGTTGCCGAAGAACGGCACGACGGAGTCGATGCGATAGTCCACCCCCTTCATTTCCAGCAGCACCAGCGCCTTGCGCACATAGGGAGAAAGGAAGGAACCGATGATCAGCACGGGGTCGGACATGGCGAGACGTTCCGCGAAAAAGTTCGGCGAATTGTAGAACGGTGCCGAAAACCCAGCGACCGACGGCAAAAGCCGACGGGTGCCAATTGCGCGTGTGACTGCACTTTGCGATCATTTGCGAATAGTTATCGTTTTTGAGCTTGATCCCATTCGGGATCACTGGGGGAGTAGCTTGTCGGCCATCCAGATGGGTAGCGGCGAACTCGTTGGCGCCTTGTATCGCGATCACCGCGACTGGCTGACCGCCTGGCTGAACCGCAGCCTGGGCTGTCCGCAGCGCGCCGAAGACCTGAGCCAGGACACCTTCGTCCGCGTGCTCGGCCGGCGCGAGCTGCCCTCCCTGCGCGAACCGCGCGCCTTCCTGGTCACCGTCGCCAAGGGCCTGCTGGTGGATCACTGGCGCCGCGTGGCGCTGGAACAGGCCTATCTCGAAGAGCTGAAATGCCTGCCCGAAGCCGTGCAGCCCTCGGCCGAGGAACACTGCCTGATCCTCGCCGACCTGCGCGAGATCGACCGCCTGCTGGGCAAGCTGTCCACCCGCGCACGCAGCGCTTTCCTGCTCAACCGCCTGGACGGCCTCGGCCACGCCGAGATCGCCGAGCAACTGGGTGTTTCCGTACCGCGCGTGCGCCAGTACATCGCCCAGGGTCTGCGCCAGTGCTACATCGCCCTCTACGGCGAGCCGACGTGAAGGGGGCGGTTTCCCTGCAGGTGCTGGACGAGGCGATCAGCTGGCAGCTGCGTCTGGGCTCCGGCGAAGCGCGCCCGGACGATGAAGCCGCCTTTGCCCGCTGGCATTCCGCCCACAGCGAACACGCCCGCGCCTGGAGCCAGTTGGGCATGCTCGACCGCAGCCTTGCCGGCGCCGCGCCCAAGGCCGCGCGCAACGCCTTGCTGCGCTCGCCCGGCGAGTCGCGGCGCAAGGTCCGCCGCCTGGCCGGCACCGGCTTGTCGTTGCTGCTGGTCGGCGCACTCGCCCTGGGCGTCGGCAACCGTTACGCACCGGTGCGTTATGCCTTCTCCGACCTGGTAACCGCCACCGGCGAGCAGCGCGAACTGCGCCTGCCGGACAACACCTTGCTGAGGCTGAACAGCCGCACCGCCGTAGACGTGCGCTTCGATGCCGAGCAGCGGCGCATCGTCCTGCACAGCGGCGAGATCCTGGTGGAAACCGCCCACGGTGACAGCCGCCCGTTCATCGTCGAAACCGACGAAGGCCGCCTGCGCGCACTCGGTACGCGCTTCCTGGTGGAGCGCGACGAAGGCGACAGTACCTTGCTCAGCGTCCTGCAATCCGCGGTGGCCGCGCGCCCCGAACAACTGCCGGGCGAGCGCGTGATCAACCAGGGCCAGCAGGTGCGCTTGCGCGCCGATGGATTCGGCAGCGTGGAGGCCAACAGCGCCACCGCCGATGCCTGGACGCACGGCATGCTGGTGGTGGACAACGTGCGCCTGGCCGACCTGATCGAGCAACTGGCGCGCTACAGCCCGGGCTATCTCGCGGTTGATCCGAAGCTGGCAGACCTGCGCATCACCGGCAGCTTCCCGCTGCAGAACATCGACCTGGCGCTCGGCTCGCTGGAGCCGACACTGCCCGTGCGTATCGAGAAGCACGGCCCCTGGTGGTCGCGCGTGGTACCGCGCGGCTGAACGCTAACGCCCCGTAGGAGCGGACTCTGTCCGCGATGGCCTCCGGCGCGATGCGGACCTATCGCGGACGAAGTCCGCTCCTACAAAGACCCCGCCTAAGCAGAAGGCCGAATTTTTTTCACCCAGCCCTATCACTTTTTGATTCTCGTCCGGCAAGGAGGCATCGAGAAACGTTTTCATTCAGGAGTCGTTTTCAATGCGCCGCCCGTTCGAGCTTTCGCTTCGCCCCTGTCTGCTGGCTACCGCCATCCTGCTGGCCACTTCGTCGGCCATCGCCGCCGAGGCCGTACGTGACTACCAATTGCCCGCCGGCCCGCTGGCCAGCACCCTCAACCGCATCGCTGCCGAGGGCGGCCTGAGCCTGAGCCTCGACCCGGCGCTGGCCCAGGGCCGCAGCGCGCATGCCGTGCAGGGCCGCTTCGATACCGTCAGCGCGCTGCGCCAGGCATTGCAGGGCACCGGCCTGGAGCTGGTGGAAAGCGAATCGGGCAGCTTCAGCCTGCGTCCGCAGCCGAGCGATACCCTGTCGATGTCGGCCACCACCATCAGCGCTACTCAGGAAGACCCGGATGGTCCAGCCATCGGCTACCTCGCCACCCGCAGCCGCGCCGGCACCAAGACCGACACGCCGCTGCTGGAGGCGCCGCGCTCGATCTCCGTCGCCACCCGCGAGCAGATGCAGGACCGCAACGTACAGAGCCTGGACGACGCGGTGCGCTACATGCCCGGCGTGATCGCCAGCAGCTACGGCAACGACACTCGCGCCGAGTGGCTGAAGGTGCGCGGCTTCGAGCCGACCCAGTTCCTCGACGGCCTGCCGCTGCCCAAGGGCTCCTACGTGATGCCCAAGCTGGAAACCTGGGACCTGGAACGCGTCGCCCTGCTGCGCGGCCCGGCCTCCTCGCTGTACGGCCAGACCCCGCCCGGCGGCCTGCTGGACATGACCAGCCGCCGTCCGGAAGCTGAAAGCAGCCATGAAGTGCAGTTGCAGGTCGGCAGCTACGAACACAAGCAGATTTCCTTCGACAGCACCGGCAAGGTCGACGACGCAGGCAACCTGCTCTACCGCGTCAGCGGTGTCGTGCGCGACAGCAACACGCAGATCGAACACGTCGACAACAAGCGCTACAACATCGCGCCGAGCCTGACCTGGAACGTCGACGAAGACACCAAGCTGACCTTCCTCTCCCAGTTCAACCGCGACGATACCGGCATCACCAGCCAGTTCCTGCCGCTGCAGGGCACCAAGCTCTCCACTCCGGCGGGCGAAGTGCGCTACCACAAGAACCTTGGCGATCCGGACTGGGAGTTCTACGACAAGACCTACTACGCCCTGGGTTACGCCTTCGAGCACCGTATCAATGACGTCTGGCAGTTCCGCCAGAACCTGCGCTACACCAAGAGCGACCTGTCCTTCCAGGGCATCACCGCCGGCGGCAACGCTTTCTCGGTCAGCGACGACGGTACCCTGGAGCGCGGCGCCAACGTGGTGAACGAAGACATCAGCCAGTTCGCCATCGACAACAACCTGCAGGCCGACTTCGCCACCGGCCCGCTCAAGCACACCCTGCTGCTGGGCCTGGACCATCAGCGTGCCAACACCAACTACAAATGGCTGTACGGCGCGGCGCCGACCAGCAACATCAACAAGCCGATCTACGGGCAGGACTTCAGCAACGTCGCCTTCACCGCGTACAACGATTACAACCAGAAGATGCGCGACACCGGCCTCTACGCGCAGGACCAGATCGCCCTGGACAACTGGCGCCTGACCCTCGGCGGCCGCCAGGACTGGGCCCACACCGGCTCGAAGTTCTACAACGCCGGTGGCGCCACCGATACTCGCCGGGACAGCCAGTTCAGCGGTAACGCAGCGCTCAGCTACGTCTTCGAGAACGGCGTGGCGCCCTATGTCTCCTACGCCGAGTCGTTCCAGACCGAAGCGGGCGGCGCCGCCGGCGCGGCCTTCGAGCCGAGCACCGGCAAGCAGTACGAACTGGGCGTGAAGTACCAGCCGGTAGGCACCGACCTGATGCTCAGCGCCGCGGTCTACGACCTGACTCGCAAGAACATCGTCCTTACCGGCAGCGACTTCATCAGCCGCCCGGTGGGTGAAGCGCAGGTACGCGGCTTCGAACTGGAAGCGGTGGGCAATGTCACCGAGAACCTCAAGGTGACCGCCGCCTACACCTATGCCAACAGCAAGATGACCAAGGTCGCCAACCCGCTGGACAAGAACCGCCCGCTGCCGCTGACCCCGGAAAACCAGGCGTCGCTGTGGGCCGACTACACCTGGCATGAAGGCCTGCTGGACGGCTTCGGCCTGGGCTTCGGCAGCCGCTACGTGGGCGAAACCCACAACATCGCCATCGGCAGCATGGGCTACGTACGCGACAAGTCCGACGGCGACACCGGCTCCTACACCGTCTACGACGCCGCGGTGCACTACGACCTCGGCCGCCTCGACAACAGCCTCAACGGGCTGAACGTCGCGCTGAACGCCAACAACGTATTCGACAAGGAATACATCTCCACCTGCGACGGCTTCTACTGCTACTACGGCGACCGCCGCAACGTGGTGGCCAGCGTCAACTACAAGTTCTGACGCCTCCACGAAGCCTCGGGCACTCGTAGGGCGCATAACGCGCAAGCGTTATGCGCCGGGCAAAAGCCGGCGGATAACCTGTTCCAGGTTATTCGCCCTACGATCCTGCGCACTGAAAGCCCCGCTCCGAAAGAGCGGGGCTTTTTGCTTTCGTAGGAGCGGACTTTGTCCGCGATGGGAGCCGGCGCGCTGTGGAGTCATCGCGGACAGAGTCCGCTCCTACGCAATGCTCGGCATTGTGCGGTGGGTTGCTCCACGATGCGAAAACTCCGCTCCGAAATAACGGGGCTTTTGCTTTCGTAGGAGCGGACTTCGTCCGCGATAGGGGTCGGCGCGCTGTGGAGTCATCGCGGACAGAGTCCGCTCCTGCGCAACGCTCGGCATTGTGCGGTGGGGTGCCCCACGATGCGAAAAACCCGCTCCGAAAGAGCGGGGCTTTTGCTTTCGTAGGAGCGGACTTCGTCCGCGATAGGGGTCGGCGCGCTGTGGAGTCATCGCGGACAGAGTCCGCTCCTGCGCAACGCTCGGCATTGTGCGGTCGGGTGCCTCACGATGCGAAAAACCCGCTCCGAAGGAGCGGGGCTTTTTGCTTTCTACGCAATGCCACTCTTCGGCGTTTCGGAGACTCAGCCGCGCACGGTTCCCCACACCACGCTCGCATCGTCATGGATCTTCAGGCGTGGGTAGTCCAGCGCCTGGCCATCGGCGCTTTCCAGCGCGCGCAATTCGTCGATCAGCGCTTCCACGCCACGTTCGGGCAGCGCCGCGAACAGCGAATCCAGGTCGTAGCGGCGAAAATCCAGCAGCCGGTCGAAACCATCGGTGACCAGCATGAACGCCTTCAATCCTGAAGGATCGAGTACCCGGCGCTGCACGTGGGCAATCCAGCGCTCGCTCGGATCGAGGCACCAATAGCCCTGCGGCGTGTTCGCCAGCGCCCGGTTGCGCCGTACCCACTCGCGGCTGGCCTGCCACAGTTGCGCGTGGTCCCAGTCCGGGTTCGCTTCGCGCAGCGCGATCAGGCGCGCCACGGATTGCCGGTCGATCTCTTCCAGTGGCGTATCACCGAAGCTCTCCACATGCCCGTCATCCCAGGCCAGGTGGATGCAGGTATCGCAGAGATTGAGCAGCTCCAGCGAACCATCGCCCAGCACCCGCAGCAGGCTCAGGCAGGCCGTGGGCAGGTTCAGATCAAGGCTCACGGCCACGCCGGAATCTCGCTGGAAATCCGCAGCGATTCCCGCCTGCAACTGCGCCAGCAGGTCCCCCGTCGGCCTGTACGGCTGCTCCTCCAGCAGGCGTTGAAGATGACCATTGGCGCTCTGCGCCAGCCAGCGTGCGTCGCTTTCGCCGCCGACCAGACCTCGCCCCAGGCTGGTTGCGCCGTCGAGCACCCAGGCCGCCGTGGCGGTATGGCCGATGGCATCGTCGCTCACCGGCGAGCCCTGGCGGCAAGCCGCTCCCAACACGGAAATCATCGTCACAACCACTCTCCTTCGTTTCGTCGGCCACACTGACCGGCGTAAAGTCTCATCACCTTCCGGACTCTGCCAAGGAGAGCCCATGCCTCGCGTCCTGTCCCTCCCCCTGAGCGGCCTGCTGCTCGCCGGCCTGCTACTGGCCACCGGTGCCCATGCCGCGCAAGTGAAGTACTTCGACCTGCCCAAGGGCTCCGCCCCGCACGACGTGGCGCCCACCGAGGACGGCAAGGTCTGGTACACCGCGCAGAAGCTCGGCGTGCTCGGCCGGCTCGACCCGCAGACCGGGCAGAGCGAGCAGATCAGCCTCGGCAAGGGCTCCAGCCCCCACGGCGTGGTGGCCGACGCCAACGGCGACGCCTGGATCACCGACAGCGGCCAGAACGCCATCGTCCATGTAGACGCCCAGCGCCTGGGCGTGGAAGTCATCCCGCTGCCCAGGGAGGCGGCCAACGCCAACCTCAACACTGCGGTATTCGATGACGACGGCGTGCTGTGGTTCACCGGGCAGAACGGTTTCTACGGCCGCCTCGACCCGTCCAGCCGTGAGCTGAAGGTCTGGCCGGCACCGCGCGGCAAGGGGCCGTACGGCATCGCCGTGGCTCCGGATGGCGGCATCTGGTACGCCTCCCTGGCCGGCGACTACCTCGGCCAGATCGACGGCGTCGCCGACAGCGCCACGACCTTCGACACGCCCGGCAAGGACAGCGGTCCGCGCCGGCTGTGGGCCGATTCCGTGGGGAGGCTGTGGGTCAGCCAGTGGAATGCCGGGAGCCTGGCGCGCTTCGACCCCAGCGACAGCCAGTGGAAAACCTGGAAGCTGCCGGGCGATCATCCGCAGCCCTATGCGGTCTACGTCGATGCCATGGACCAGGTGTGGTTGAGCGATTTCGCCAGCAACGCCCTGCTGCGCTTCGACCCGCAGAGCGAGCAATTCACCGCCTACCCGAGCGACCACGAACACGCCAATGTGCGCCAGTTGCTCGGCCGGCCCGGCGAAGTCTGGGGCGCCGAGTCCGGCACCGACCGCCTGGTCGTCATTCAGGATTGAACCCAACGAGGAGTTGTCGATGAGTACCCGCCCCGTCCTGTTCCACGCTGCCGCTTCGCCCTTCGTGCGCAAGGTCATGGTGCTGCTGCACGAGACCGGCCAGGTCGATTCCGTGGAGCTGTACGCTGCCGTCCACACACCCATTGCGCCGGATGCCGGCGTGCTGCAGGACAACCCCGCCGGGAAGATTCCCGCCCTGCGCCTGGCCGACGGCCAGACCCTGCATGACAGCCGGGTGATCCTCGAATACCTCGACCAGCAGCACGCCGGCGAACCGCTGATCCCCCGCGAAGGCGCGGCACGCTGGCGCCGCCTGACCCTTGCATCGCTGGCTGACGCGGTGCTCGATGCCGCCGTGCTGATCCGCTACGAAACCGCCATGCGCCCCCAGGAGAAACACTGGGACAAATGGCTCGACAACCAACAGCTGAAGATCGTCCGCACCCTCGCCTACTTCGACGGCCCGGCCCACGCCGAGCTGGCCGAGCGCTTCGACATCGCCGCCATCGGCGTGGCCTGCGCACTGGGCTACCTGGACTTCCGCCAGCCGCACTGGGATTGGCGCGCAGACTATCCGCAGCTGGCGCAGTGGTTCGCCGAGGTCAGCCAGCGGCCGTCGATACAGGCGACGGTGCCGGGCTGAGAGATCGATGGGTATCGCTGTGCTCCACCCATCCTACGCTGAGCAGTCCGGGAGTCGCGCCGGCTGACTCCAGACCCGCCAGCCCGCACCGCCCAGCCCCCTCTCCCCTCGGGAGAGGGTTGGGGTGAGGGCACAGCCCGCGCGCCAGGACGTCACCACGGGGCGCGTATGCCGCACCACTCGCCGCCGAAACCGCTCATCACGCACCGCTCGCCGCTCCAGCCCGCGCTCGAACAATCCAGCAATCCGCCGCGCCAGCCGCCGTCCCACTTCACGCTCCTCGCGCAATCCGCTCCACGCACTCATGACTGCTTCTCCTGGCGTCCAAAACGGTAGATCGGCAACGCCAACAGCAGGCCGAGCTGAAGCACGCCCATGCACATTTCCAGGAAGGAGCGCACATGGGGATTATTCGCCGCGTCCTCGACGCCGGTGAGTTGCGCCCACAGGTCGGCCGGCAGCAACAGCGCCAGGTGCGCCAGCGGCTTGCCGCTGGCCACCAGCAGGGCGATCCAGTCGAAGCGACCGATGAACATCAGCAGCGGCAGGCATAGTCCACTGATCAGCAGGCCCGCGAACAGGCACAGGGAAAAGCGCATCACGTTGGCCATCACCACTATCCTCAGCGCTGTACGCGCACATCATCCAGGGAAAATTCCAGGTCATCGCCACGGGGCCGGCCGATGCCGTACCAGTCCAGGTGACGGGTCAGCACCATCACGCCGCCCAGCACGCCGAACAGCAGCAGCGAGCCCATCAGCAGGGCGTAGTCCTCGGCGCTGAGCAGCGCGTAGAGCATCCCGTAGAGCCCCGCCAGCCCCAGGCTGAAACCGGCGCCGCGCCACAGGCTGTGCAACACGTGGCAGAGGTAGAAACCAATCAGCCCGACGCAGGCGCCAGCCGACAGCAGGTAGGCCAGCGCGAAGCCGACATGCTCGGAGAGCGACAGCAGCAGCAGGTAGAACAGCGCCAGCGCCATGCCCACCAGGGCGTACTGGATCGGGTGCACCGATAGGCGCTTGAGGACTTCGAAGAGGAAGAAGCCGGCGAAGGTGAGGACGATGAACAGCAGCGCGTACTTCACCGCGCGGTCGGTCTTCAGGTACTGGTCCACCGGGTCCACCAGCGCCACGCCGAAGCGGTGCTGGCCGAACTCGCCGCACTCGGCCGAGCTCGGACGCGACGCATCCGGATCGTCCGCGCCAACCGCGCGAGCGACATCCGCCTGGGCCGGCGCTGTGCAGGCGCGCAACTGGTCTTCCAGGTTGGTGGCGAAGAAGCTGGTGCGCCAGCGCGCGCTGAATCCCTTCTCGCTGATGCTGCGCTCGGTGGGCAGGAACTCGCCGCCGAAGCTGGGATGCGGCCAGTCCGAGACCAGGTTGACCTGGCTGTCGCGCCCCACCGGAGTAATGTCCAGGCGGCTGCTGCCCAGCAGCGCCAGCTCGAAGGAGTATTCGAAACGCTGCTCGCGGTCGCTGGCCTTGAAGGGCAGCAGCGCGTGCACGCCGTTGCCGAGGAACTGGCTCTGGGTGCCGGGCTGGAAGTCGCGCAGTTCGTCGCCGACCTTCAGCTTCGGCGCGTTCTCGATGCCGCGCACATCACTGATGCCCACCGCCAGCAGCGGGTCGTCGAAACGGTAACTGCCCAGGTCGCTGGTAATGCCGTAGTTGGCCGGCAGGACGAAGTTGCCGCTGAGCTGGCTGTCGGCGTGATACAGGCGCGCCTCGTAGATGCCGCGATGGCGCAGTTCGGTGCGCATCTGGCCGTCGAGGCTGAAGACTTCCGGCAGGAAGTACAGGCGCCCGCGCACTTCGCGCTCCTGCAATACGCGCTGCTGGCTCGCCTTGTCCAGGCGCCAGGCGCGAATAGTGCGGGTGTAGGGCACGACCACCAGCGGGCCGGTGAGCTGCTGGCTGTAGCTGGCGCTGCGGGCGATGTCCTGCAGGACTTCGTCGCGGTAGTTCTGACGCTCGTCGACCAGGCCGTCGATCATCAGCAGGGGTATCAGCAGGAGGACAATCAATAGCGCGATGGCGCCGAGCTTGATGCCGAGTTGGCGGTTCATCGAAGGCTTTCTCCGTGGGTGGACGACGGAGAGAGCTTGGGGCGCGCGCGTGGGGCCGCTCGGGTGGGAATGTGGGGACTGTGTGGAGTTTGTGTGGGCCGGCTTTTTGTAGGAGCGGACTTCGTCCGCGACGCTATCCGACGCGCCACCAACCTATCGCGGACAGAGTCCGCTCCTACGAGATGCCTCTACGCTTGGGTCGGCCCTCACCCTAACCCTCTCCCAGGGGGAGAGGGGACAGTTCGGTGCAGGATGAAACCTTAGCGTCAGCCGGCTCGGGCTGCCCCCTCTCCCTGAGGGAGAGGGCTGGGGTGAGGGGGATGCATCGGAGCGGACTTTCCAGGAAAAGACAGTCGCTCCTACGCGGGCAACAGCAGGCTCGCCCGCACCCCTTCCTCGACGTTCTCCACGCGCAGCTCGCCACCATGCAGCGCCGCTACTTCGGCGACGAAATTGAGCCCCAGCCCGGTGCTCTTGCGCCCGCTGGTCGGGCGCGGCAGGGAGTAGAAGCGCTCGGTCAGGCGCGGCAGGGCAAACTCGGGAATCGCCTCGCCCTGGTTGAACAACTCGACGCGCCAGCCTTCACCGACCGGTTGCGCATCGAAGCGGATCACTCCGCCGGGCGGGGTGAAATCCAGCGCGTTATCGAGCAGGTTGCCCAGCGCCTGGCGCAGCAGGAAACGCTCGCCCAGTACCAGCGCCTGCGGCGGGATCGCGTTCTGCAACTGCACGTCCCGGACGCGCGCCATGCGCTCGTCGATCAGCTCGCTCACCAGTTCCTGCAAGGCCACCGGCACCCGCTCCTCCAACCCCTGGCGCTGCTCCACCTGGGCCAGGTTCAGCAGGCGTTCGATCAGTTGCTGCAGGCGCTCGCTTTCCCCGGCGATGTTGCCGACAAAGCGCGCACGCTGCTCGGCGGGCATCTCGCCTTCGAGCAACTCTGCCGCGCC
This sequence comes from Pseudomonas sp. GD03903, assembly GCF_029840045.1. Taxonomy (NCBI): domain Bacteria; kingdom Pseudomonadati; phylum Pseudomonadota; class Gammaproteobacteria; order Pseudomonadales; family Pseudomonadaceae; genus Pseudomonas; species Pseudomonas sp. GD03903. The sequence goes on from NZ_JAOCBT010000020.1 coordinate 128,322, forward strand.
GCGGATCGCCGCCAGCGGGCTCTTCAGCTCGTGGGTCAGGGTATGCACGTAGCGCTCGACGTAATCCTTGCCCTCCAGTTGCACGCGCATGCGCTCCACGGCACCGGCCAGTTGCGCCATCTCGCCCCCGCGATAACGTGGCAGCTCTGCACGGCGCCCTTCGCTCACCGCCTGGGCGTAGCGGGTCAGACGATCCAGCGAGCGGCTCAGCCACCACGACAGCCCCGCGCCGACCACCAGGCCGAGTACGATCAACCCCGCGCCGAGCCAGGCGAGGCGCCGCTGCGAGCGGTCGATATAGGGCTGCAGTGTGCGGTTGGGCTTGGACACCGAGACCACGCCGATGATCTTCTCGCCATCGCGGATCGGCGCGGCGACGTACATCACCGAGGACTCCGGGTCATCCGCCGACTCGCGGCTGGAGCGCGCACCGTACTGGCCACGCAGGGTCAGGTAGACGTCGTTCCAGCGCGAGTAGTCCTGGCCCACGGCCTGGCCGAGGGAATCGAGCAGGACGATGCCGTGCGCGTCGGTCACGTAGATGCGGTGATTCACCGCGGTCTTGTTCACGCCCCAGATGTCCGCCTGCGGGCTGCGCGCACCATAGGCGCGAAGCATCTCGGGCAGGCGGCTCTGGTCGAGGGTGCCGCGCTTCACGTCGGCCTGGAGAATCTCGGCCAGCAGGTTGGCGGTATCCACTAGCGTCTCTTCGCTGGACTGGCGCACGCCGGGGCGGATCTCGTCCATCACCGTGCGCAGGACGAACCAGCCGGTCAGTCCGACGAAGAAGAAGTAGACCAGGAAGATTCGCAGCGACAGGCGCATCAGCTCTTGTCCGGCGCGTAGCTGTAGCCCAGGCCGCGATGGGTCTGGATCGGCTCGGCGGCGGGGGCGACCTGGCGCAGCTTGGCGCGCAGGCTCTTGATATGGCTGTCGACGTTGCGCTCGTAGCCGGCGTCGGCGGCGACGCCCAGCGCATCGAGCAACTGCTCGCGGCTGAATACCCGCTCGGGGCGCGCCAGCAGCGTCTGCAGCAGGCGGAATTCGTGGCGGGTCAGGCTCAGCGACTGGCCGTGATAGCGGATCTGGAAGCGCTCCTCGTCCACCTCGAACGGGCCGTTGCCGGTGAGCGTTTGAGCGGGCGCTTCGCGCGGCGCGGTGCGTTTGAGGATGGCTTTCACCCGTGCAGCGACTTCGCGCGGGCTGAAGGGTTTGACCACGTAGTCGTCGGCGCCGATTTCCAGGCCCACCACACGGTCGATCTCGGCATTGCGCGCCGTGAGGAAGATCACCGGCACTTCGGAGAAGCGCCGCAATTGCTTGCAGGCTTCGAAGCCGCTGATGTCGGGCAGGCCGACATCGAGGATGACCAGGTCGAAGGCATCGCGCTGCAGGCGTTCGAGGGCGGCGCCGGCGAGGTTCAGCCAGGTGGTCTGGAAACCTTCGGCCTGCAGGGCATAGAGCAAGGTGTCGGCGATGGCGGCTTCATCTTCGACGATGAGGATATGGGGCATGGGATTCCGATTCCCGGGACAGTTCCGGAAGGGTCCATCATGCCCCGCGCCGCGTCAATCGAGGATCAGGAGCAGTCCGGCTTGCCGGCCACGAAGCGCTCGCCCGGGTCGACGGCGACGTGGAATTTGCGCAGGCCCTTGGTGCCCATCAGGAAGGGATAGTTGAAATGGCTGCGGTCGGTCAGGTTGACCTCGATGGTGCGCTGATCACCGCCCAGACATACCGGCAGCTCGATCACCGGGCGCTGGCTGAGGCCGGGGCTGGCCTCTTCCTCTTCATCCTCGCCTGCGCCTTCGGCGCGGTTCTTGATCTTCGAGATGCGCGAGAGCTTGTGCTCGTAGACCGAATCACCGCCATCCTTGGTGGCCAGCTTGAAGCGCACCCAGTCCTGGCCATCGCGCTGGAAGATCTGGATGTCCTTGGCCGACAGCGAGGAGGTGTAGGCGCCGGTATCCATCTTGGCCTGCAGAGTCTGGTCGAGCTCGGGCAGGCTGACCCATTCGTAGCGGCCGTAGAGCTTGGTCTCGGCGGCCAGAGCGAGGCCGGGCAGTGCAATCAGGGTAAGCAGGGCGAGGGCGCGTTTCACGCGAAATCTCCGGGGTGGATTACGTCGCATAGGACTAGCACGGCGGCCATTGGTTCGCCATACCTGCACCGCTTGGGCCGGAACAATTGTCTGCGTATCATGGCCGCGCCACCGTCGCACAAGGAATGGACCCCATGCCGGCAGTCAAAGGCGTCATCGCCAGCCTCCTGCTGTTGCTCAATACGCTGATCCTGATCGGGCCGATGATGCTGATCGCGCTGCTCAAGCTGGTTATCCCCGGCCAGGCCGCCAAGGACGCCTGCTCGCGCGGGGTGATGTGGATCGCCGAGACCTGGGCGGAGATCGACAAGGCCATCTTCGCCCTGATGACCCCCACCGTCTGGGACATCCGCGGCGCCGCCCAGCTACGCGGCGATACCTCCTACCTGGTGATCAGCAACCACCAGTCCTGGGTCGACATCCCGGCGCTGGTGCAGGCCTTCAACCGCAAGACGCCCTACTTCAAGTTCTTCCTGAAGAAGGAGCTGATCTGGGTGCCCTTCCTCGGCCTGGCCTTCTGGGCGCTCGACTACCCCTTCATGAAGCGCTACAGCAAGGCCTTCCTGGAGAAGCACCCGGAGCTCAAGGGCAAGGACCTGGAGATCACCAGGGCCGCCTGCGAGAAGTTCAAGCGCATGCCGGTGACCGTGGTGAACTACCTCGAAGGCACGCGCTTCACCCCGGCCAAGCAGGCCCAGCAGCAGTCGCCCTACCAGCACCTGCTGCGCCCCAAGGCGGGCGGCGTGGCCTTCGTGCTGGCGGCGCTGGGCGAACAGCTCGATACCCTGCTGGACGTCACCCTGGTCTACCCCAAGGGCCCGCGACCGGGCTTCTGGGACCTGCTGTGCGGACGCGTACCGCGGGTCATCGTGGATATCCAGGCTCGCGAGATCGACCCCGCACTGTGGCAGGGCGATTACGAGAACGACGCGCAATTCCGCCAGTACGTGCAGGCGTGGGTATCGCGGCTGTGGGAAGAAAAGGACGCGCGCATCGAACAGCTGCGCGAGGAATTCTGACTCCCGTTACGCCCCCCGGCCGGCCACCGGAGCAACGGGTGTCGCCGGCGCGGCGGGGGTTCCCCACAGACCACCCAGCGTGCCCAGCAACTGGCTGCTCAGGCCCTGCTCGGTGAAGTAGTCGAGGATCACCCCGGCGAAGCGGCCGATCATCGACTGATCCATGCCTAGCACGCCGAAAATCTGGTCGACGTCCTCCAGGTTGTTGATCCCACCCAGCAGCGCCGCGGCGTTGCCCAGCCCGCCGAAACCACCCAGCGCGCCGCCCAGATCGCCCAGCGAACTGTTGCCGGCAAGTTGCCCGAGGTTCGGCAGGGACTTCTGCAATTGCGCCGTGTCGGTGTCCTTCAGGCTGTTCATCGCCAGCCCCAGCAGGGCACCGGTACCGCCGATGGCCTGCTGCTCGCTGACGCCCAGCTGTCTGGTGAGGTTGCCCAGCAGCGCAGTTGCGGCGGGTGGCACGCTCTGCGTCTCGCTGACGGGCTCGCTGGTGTCGGTGAAGGTAGCGGCGAACACGGGGGAAGCGGCCAGCCAGGCGGCAGCCAGGAAGACGACGGAACGGGTGGACATCGACGGCTCCG
>NZ_JAOCBT010000021.1:0-129694 GCF_029840045.1 Pseudomonas sp. GD03903
GGACAGAGTCCGCTCCTACGCACAGGCGTGCCGAGTGCGCTGCGAATCCGCCAAAAGCCCCTCGCACGGCTGGCAAAAGCAGGGATAATGCCGCTTTCCCCCCCTGAGCCTGACGAGTGGCCGATGAGTGACCTGACCGAGCCGGAAGCCCCTGCCGCCGCCCCTGAATACCAGGTGCCGGTGCAGCTGGCGCTCGTCTACGGCGAGGCCCTGACGGAGATGCCGCAGGACCTGTACATCCCGCCGGATGCCCTGGAAGTCTTCCTCGAAGCCTTCGAGGGCCCGCTCGACCTGCTGCTCTACCTGATCCGCAAGCAGAACATCAACATCCTCGACATTCCGGTTGCGGAGATCACCCGCCAGTACATGGGCTACGTCGAGCTGATGAAGTCGGTGCGCCTGGAGCTGGCCGCCGAGTATCTGGTGATGGCCGCCATGCTCGCCGAGATCAAGTCGCGCATGCTGCTGCCGCGCTCGGCCGAGGCCGAGGAGGAAGAGGACGACCCGCGTGCCGAGCTGATTCGTCGCCTGCAGGAATACGAACGCTTCAAGAAGGCTGCCGAGGACCTCGACGAGCTGCCGCGCCTGGGCCGTGACTACGTGGTGCCGACCATCGCTGCGCCGGATGCGCGGGCGCGCCGGTTGCTGCCGGAAGTCGACATGCAGGAGCTGATGCTGTGCATGGCCGAGGTGCTGCGCCGCGCCGACCTGTTCGAGAGCCACCAGGTCACCCGCGAGATGCTCTCTACCCGCGAGCGCATGAGCGAGATTCTCGAACGCCTGAAGGGCGAGGGTTTCGTGCCATTCATCACGCTGTTCCGGGTCGAGGAAGGCAAGCTTGGCGTGGTGGTGACCTTCATGGCGGTGCTGGAGCTGGTCAAGGAACAACTGGTGGAGTTGGTGCAGAACGAAGCTTTCGCCCCCATCCACGTGCGCGCCCGCAGCGAAGTGCAGGAAGGCGCCGCGCGCTTCGGCGAAGCGTCGGAGGAGGTGCTGGAAGAAGGCGACGAAGACGTCTTCGAACCCCGCGAGGAAGCACCGGCCGAGCTGACCTTCGAGGATGGCCATTTCGATGGTCCGGAGGACGAGTCGACGCTCGATCAGGAACTGGACGGCGAGCCGGAAGAAGAGCCGCGCTGAACCGCCAGCGTTGCCCTGGCGGCGCGCTTTGAGTAGCTTTCCCGCCTGAACGGCCCATCCTTCTATCTGACCCGAGCGCTCCGATGAACCTCTCCGACCCGCAAGAACTGGCGACCCTGCTCGAAGGCATCCTCCTGGCTGCCGGCAAGCCCATGTCGCTGGAGCGCCTTGGCGAGCTGTTCGAGGAAGCCGAACGGCCGGAGCCACAGCAGTTCCGCGACGCGCTGGCGGTGCTGGGGCTGTCCTGTTCCGGTCGGGCCTTCGAGCTGAAGGAGGTTGCTACTGGCTACCGCCTGCAGGTGCGCGAGAAGTTCGCGCCGTGGGTCGGCCGTTTGTGGGAAGAGCGCCCGCAGCGCTATTCCCGTGCGCTGCTGGAGACCCTGGCGCTGATTGCCTACCGCCAGCCGATTACACGTGGCGAGATCGAGGAAATCCGTGGCGTCGCAGTGAACACCCAGATCGTCAAGACGCTGATGGAACGCGAGTGGATCCGCATCGTCGGCTACCGCGAAGTCCCCGGCCGCCCGGCCATGCTCGCCACCACCCGGACCTTCCTCGACTACTTCAACCTGAAGAGCCTGGAGGAGTTGCCGCCGCTGGCCGAGCTGAAGCTGATGGAGCCCGAGCCGCAGCCGATCCTCGAGGACATGGCGCCGGTCGCCAGCCTGCCGAGCCCCGAGGAATACGACGAGGACTACATTCCGCCGTCCCTGCAGGCCCTGGCCGACCAGGCGGTGCGTGATGCCGGCGAGGAGCCGGAGCCCGCGCCGCCGGAAGAGCCGAAGGAAGAGACCAGTTTCCGCAGCCTGCTCGCCGAGCTGGACGAGATGGAGCAGGGCCTGAAAACCGACTTCGACGACCTCATCGACCGCCCGCCGAGTGACGACGAAGACAGCGGTGTGGATGCCGATTTCAGCGGCGTCCACGGCCTGCCCGAAGTCGCGTCCGACAACGAGGATGCCGGCGCTGCCGAGCATGCTGCGCCGGTAGAGCCTGCCGCGCTGCCTGAGCCCGCGCCCCAGCCACCGGCCGCCGCGCCGGAGGATGAGTGGGACGAGGAACGCGCGCTGCGCGAGGCCATGCGCGAGGAAATGGAGTTCAACCGGCTCAATCGCGACCATTGAGTTCCATTCAGCGGCGTTTTCCAGCCGTTCGGTGATTGACTTCCGCCTTCGGCGCGACGACCTTATGTGCCGCGTTTGCAAGGCGCAGGCGGCAACACCCGGGGATGCCGCCCGATCAACCGCCCTGACGACGTCTCTCGACAACATTCCACAGTGACCTGGCGCCTCGCGCAGGCCGCTGAGTACCCATATGAAAAGAACTCCAATCAGCCGTATCTGCTGGCTCGGCCTTCTGCTGGGCCTGAGCAGCGCTTCGCTTTCCGCCGCCCAGGCGCCTGCCGCCGCACCCGCCGTGCCGCTGGCCGGCCAGTCCAAGGAAGTCTTCCTCGACAGCCTGATGCAGCGCATGACGCTGGAAGAGAAGATTGGCCAGCTGCGCCTGGTCAGTGTCGGGCCGGACCATCCCAAGCCGGTATTGCTGAAGGAAATCGCCGAGGGCACCACCGGCGCGGTGTTCAACACCGTGGTCCGTCCGGGTATCCGCGACCTGCAGGACGCGGCGATGAAGAGCCGTCTGAAGATTCCGCTGTTCTTCGCCTACGACGTGGTTCACGGCCACCGTACCGTGTTCCCCATCGGCCTGGGCCTGGCGGCAAGCTGGGACCTCGCCGCCATCGAACGCAGCGCCCGCGTCTCGGCCATCGAGGCCAGCGCCGACGGCCTCAACCTGACCTATTCGCCCACCGTCGACATCGCCCGCGATCCACGCTGGGGTCGAGTCTCCGAAGGCTTCGGCGAAGATGCCTGGCTGACCAGCAAGGTCGCCGCCGCGGTGGTCAAGGGCTACCAGGGCAAGGGCCTGAACCAGCCGCAAACCATCATGGCCGGGGTCAAGCACTTCGCCCTGTACGGCGCCGGCGAAGGCGGCCGCGACTACAACACCGTGGACATGAGCCCGCAGCGCATGTTCCAGGACTACCTGCCGCCGTACCGCGCGGCCATCGACGCCGGCGCCGGCGCGGTGATGGTCTCGCTCAACAGCATCAATGGCGTGCCGGCCACCGCCAACAAGTGGCTGCTGCAGGACCTGCTGCGCAAGCAGTGGGGCTACAAGGGCCTGACCCTCAGCGACCACGGCGCAGTGCTGGAGCTGATCAAGCACGGCGTAGCCGCCACCGAGCGCGACGCCACCCAGGCGGCGATCAACGCCGGCGTCGAAATGAACATGAACGACGACCTCTACGGCAAGCACATGCCCGAGCTGCTCAAGGCCGGGCTGATCAGCCAGGACGAGATCGACCGCGCCTGCCGCGACGTGCTCGCCGCCAAGTGGGACATGGGCCTGTTCCAGGACCCGTACCGTTACCTGCAGGGCAAGGACCCGGTCGACACCGACGCCGAAGACCGTCTGCACCGCGCCGACGCCCGCGAGATCGCGCGCAAGGGCATGGTCCTGCTGAAGAACCAGGGCGGTGTGCTGCCGCTCAAGCGTGACGGCGTGATCGCCCTGATCGGCCCGCTGGCCGACAGCAAGCGTGATGTGATGGGCAGTTGGTCCGCCGCCGGCAAGGCCTTCCAGGCCGTGACCGTGCTCGAAGGCATGGGCGCCGCCACCCGTGGCCATGCCGCGTTGCTCTATGCCAAGGGCGCCAACGTCACCGACGATCCGGAGATCGTCAAATACCTCAACGAGTACAGCGATGACGTGAAGGTCGACTCGCGCAGCCCGAAAGCCATGATCGACGAAGCCGTCGAGAAGGCGAAGATGGCCGACGTGGTGGTGGCTGTGGTCGGCGAGTCCCAGGGCATGGCCCACGAGGCCTCGAGCAAGACCAACCTGCATATCGCGCAGAGCCAGATCGAGCTGCTCAAGGCCCTCAAGGCCACCGGCAAGCCGCTGGTGCTGGTGCTGATGAACGGCCGGCCGATGGACCTGCGCTGGGAAAGCGCCAACGCCGACGCCGTGCTGGAAACCTGGTTCAGCGGCACCGAGGGCGGCAACGCCATCGCCGACGTGCTGTTCGGCGACTACAACCCGTCGGGCAAGCTGACCATGACCTTCCCGCGCTCCGTGGGCCAGGTGCCGATCTACTACAACCACCTGAACACCGGCCGCCCGTTCGACCACGAGCACCCGAACAAGTACACCTCGCGCTACTTCGACTCGGAGAACGGCCCGCTGTACCCGTTCGGCTACGGCCTGAGCTACACCGACTTCAGCGTCTCCGAGGTGAAGCTGTCGGGCAGCAAGTTGAAGAAGGGTGACCAGCTGACCGCCAGTGTGACCGTGAAGAACACCGGCAAGGTCGCCGGCGAAACCACCGTGCAGCTCTACCTGCGCGACGTCGCCGCGTCCATCAGTCGTCCGGTCAAGGAGCTCAAGGGCTTCGAGAAGATCCTGCTGCAGCCGGGTGAGTCGAAGGTGGTGCAGTTCCCGATCCGCGAGGAAGACCTGCGCTTCTACGACAGCCAGCTGCGCTACGCCTCGGAGCCGGGCGAGTTCAAGGTCTACGTCGGCCTGGATTCGGACAACGTGAAGGAGCAGAGCTTCACGCTGCTCTAAGCGTCAACCGCTGCTGCAAACGAAAACGCCACGGCTGGTTCAGCCGTGGCGTTTTTCTTTGTCAGGCGGCGTTGCCGAGCCTCCGCGATCGCCAGCCGATCAGCCAGCGCACTGCGCCCTGTACCAGCACGGCCAGCAGCGCCGCCTCGGCAAAGCTGGGCAGAGTTTCGTTGTCCGGCAGGCGCAAGACCAGCCACAGGCAGAACGCCGCGAAGGCCGGGCGCCCGCTGACCATGCCGCGCAGCAGGGCGATGACGAAGCCTGCGCCATGCAGGCGTTGCGACGACACGCAGAGCACGATGGAGAGCAACGGAAACACCGCCAGCAATCCGCTCCAGCTCGGGCCAGCCCAGCCGGCGAGGGCGGTGACGGCCAGCGTCAGCAGCGCGCCGGTAAGCATGCGCAGGCCCAGTTCGAAGCGGCCCAGTGGAGCGATGGCGGCGCTCGGCTCGGCACGCGGCATGAATAGCTGACTGGTCAACGCGCCCACGGCCGCCGCGAGCAGCGCCCAGACGGGCAGGGCAGGCAATTGTGTCAGTGCCCAACCGGCCACCAGCCAGGCAAGCATGGCGCCGGTCAATGCCAGCGGCCATCCATGGCGCCGACAGATCCAGGCGTAGGCGAAATTGAACGCCTCGGCGGCGAAGATCGCGGCCAGCGCGAGCAGCGCGGCGTGGGCGCCGAACTCGCGGCCATGCTCCACGCTGATCAGGTAGAGGATCGGCCCGGCGATGGCGGGCAGGGCGGCCAGGCAACCGGCCACCGCTGGACCCCACCAGCGCCCGGAGAGCGAGACCAGCAGCAGGAACAGCGGGACCAGGGTGAGCTTGAGGGCGAGCATGGACGAGGTCGGAAAGGCGTGGAGGGCGGATTCTAGCGCGTCGATTGGCCGGATTGATGGCGCCGATGGGGAAATCGAGTTGGACCTTGGCGCCGCCCCGGTGTCCATTGTGCAGGCCCACTGACGTTCACCCATCGAGTCGAGAGGAAGTCCGTGAAGAGTCCGTGCATCAAGGTCTGCGAGTTCGAAGAGGGCATCTGCCTGGGCTGTGGCCGCAGCCGCGAAGAAATCAAGGCGTGGAAGCGCGTCGATCATCTCGGCCAGGAAGCGATCCGCGCCGAGGCCGACATGCGCCTGCTGGTGCTGGAGGCGCAGGGCAAGCGGCTTTATCGCTGATCGGCGTTCGGCGTGGCGGCTGTTCGCGAGCAAGCTCGCTCCTACGAAGAGCCCGGACTGCAGACCTGTAGGAGCGAGCTAGCTCGCGAACCTCGCTTCACCCCCGCGCCGCAACCCATCGCCCGCGCCGTATCCAGCATCCGGTTGGAAAACCCCCACTCGTTGTCGTACCAGGCCATCACCTTCACCAGCCGCCCATTCACCCGCGTGTGGCTGGCGTCGAAGATGGCCGAGCGCGGGTCATGGTTGAAGTCCACCGAGACCAGCGGCAGGCGATTGAAGCCGAGGATCGGTGAGCGTTCGCCGGCTCGTTCCATCAGCTCGTTGATTTCCTGCGCGCTGGTATCGCGGCCGACCTGCACCGTGAGGTCCACCAGCGAGACGTTGATTACCGGCACCCGCACCGCCAGGCCCGTCAGCTTGCCGGCCAGCTCCGGCAGCACCAGGCCCACCGCTTCGGCGGCGCCGGTTTTCGTCGGGATCATCGACTGGGTGGCCGAGCGCGCCCGGTACGGGTCGCTGTGGTAGACGTCGGAGAGACTCTGGTCGTTGGTGTAGGCGTGGATGGTGGTCATCAGCCCGTGCTCGATACCCAGCTCGCGCTGCAGCACCTGGGCCACCGGCGCCAGGCAGTTGGTCGTGCAGGAAGCGTTGGAGACGATCTGGTGTTCGGCGCGCAGGATGCCTTCGTTGACGCCGAAGACCACCGTCGCGTCGGCACCCTGACCCGGCGCCGAGATCAACACCTGGCGCGCGCCGGCCCGCAGGTGTGCGGCGGCCTTGTCGCGGGAGGTGAAGAGGCCGGTGCATTCCAGCACGATATCCACTCCCAGGGCTTTCCACGGCAGCTGCGCCGGATCGCGGATGGCCGTGACGGCAATCACGTCGCCCTCTACCCTGAGACTTTCGGCGTCATGCTCGACCTGGCCGGGAAAGCGTCCGTGCACGCTGTCGAACTGCAGCAGATGGGCGTTGATCGCGGCGTCGCCGAGGTCGTTGATCGCCACCACTTGCAGGTGCTGGCGATAGCCGTCCGAGTAGAGCGCGCGGAGTATGTTCCGACCGATGCGGCCAAATCCGTTGATTGCCAGGCGTATAGTCATTGAGGTCGTCTCTTTTCTTTTGTTGTGGTAAAAACCATTAAATTTCCACGCCGTTGAAAAGTAAACGCCTTGGAATAAACAATTATGTTGTAAAAACAACAACTGATAGTCTGTAGGAGAATGCTGCCATGCACCCCCGTGTGCTTGAAGTCACCCAGCGTATCCAGGCCCGCAGCGCGGCCACGCGACAGCGCTACCTCGACCTGGTCAAGGCAGCCGCCACCAAGGGCCCGCACCGTGGCACGCTGCCCTGCGGCAACCTCGCCCACGGCGTTGCGGCCTGTGGTGATTCCGACAAACAGGCGCTGCGGCTGATGAACCAGGCCAACGTCGCCATCGTCTCCGCCTACAACGACATGCTCTCCGCGCACCAGCCGCTGGAGCGCTTCCCCGAGCTGATCAAGGACGCCCTGCGGCAGATCGGTTCGGTCGGCCAGTTCGCCGGCGGCGTGCCGGCCATGTGCGACGGCGTGACCCAGGGCGAGCCGGGCATGGAGCTGTCTCTGGCCAGCCGCGATGTGATCGCCATGGGCACCGCCATCGCGCTGTCGCACAACATGTTCGATGCCGCGCTGTGCCTGGGTGTGTGCGACAAGATCGTTCCCGGTCTGCTGATCGGCTCACTGCGTTTCGGCCACCTGCCGGTGGTGTTCGTGCCCGCCGGGCCGATGCCCACCGGCATCTCCAACAAGGAGAAGGCCGCGGTGCGCCAGCTGTTCGCCGAAGGCAAGGCCACCCGCGAGGAACTGCTGGCTTCGGAAATGGCCTCCTACCACGCGCCGGGCACCTGCACCTTCTATGGCACCGCCAACACCAACCAGTTGCTGGTGGAAGTGATGGGCCTGCACCTGCCCGGCGCTTCCTTCGTCAACCCGAACACCCCGCTGCGCGACGAACTGACCCGCGAAGCCGCCCGCCAGGCCGCGCGCCTGACCCCGGAGAACGGCCAGTTCTTGCCCATGGCGGAGATCGTCGACGAGAAGGCCATGGTCAACTCGGTGGTGGCACTGCTGGCCACCGGCGGCTCGACCAACCACACCCTGCACCTGCTTGCCATCGCCCAGGCCGCTGGCATCCAGCTGACCTGGCAGGACATGGCCGACCTCTCCGAGATCGTGCCGACCCTGGCGCGCATCTATCCCAACGGCCAGGCCGACATCAACCACTTCCAGGCGGCGGGTGGCATGTCCTTCCTGATCCGCCAGTTGCTCGATGGCGGCCTGCTGCATGAAGACGTGCAGACCGTGATGGGCAAGGGCCTGCGCCGCTACCTGCAGGAACCCTTCCTCGACGACGGCAAGCTGGTCTGGCGCGAAGGCCCGGCGGCGAGCCTCGACGAGAACATCCTGCGCCCCATCGACAAACCCTTCTCCCCGGAAGGCGGTCTGCGCCTGATGGAAGGCAACCTCGGCCGCGGCGTGATGAAGGTCTCCGCCGTTGCTGTGGAGCACCAGATCGTCGAGGCACCGGTGCGCATCTTCCACGACCAGTCGAGCCTGGCTGCAGCCTTCAAGGCCGGCGAACTGGAGCGCGACCTGGTGGCTGTGGTGCGTTTCCAGGGTCCGCGCGCCAATGGCATGCCGGAGCTGCACAAGCTCACACCGTTCCTCGGCGTGCTGCAGGACCGCGGCTTCAAGGTCGCGCTGGTCACCGACGGGCGCATGTCCGGCGCGTCCGGCAAGGTGCCGGCGGCCATCCACGTGTCCCCGGAAGCGCTCAATGGCGGCCCGTTGGCCAAGCTGCGCGACGGCGACGTAGTACGCGTCGACGGCACCACCGGTGAGCTGCGTGTGCTGGTGGATGCGGCGGAATGGGAAGCGCGCCCGCTCGTCGAGACTCCGGCCATTGATAACCTGGGCATGGGCCGCGAGCTGTTCGCCTTCATGCGCAACGCCTTCAGCCCGGCAGAGCAGGGCGCCTGCAGCTTTACGGCTGAGCTGAACGGCCCGAGCTGACTGTTGCAGCGCCCCGTGCGAAGGGATTGTCTGTCCATCGCGCGGGGCGTTTTCGGTGCTGGCCTATGCTGGCATGATTCCGCGCCGCACCCTTTCACCCAACTTCCAGGCCCGAGCCCGCAATGAACTCCAGCAAAGCTCACTCCGTCTCGAACGGTTTCGCCCTGGTCGGCGACATCGGTGGCACCAATGCCCGCTTCGCCCTGTGGCGCGGTGAAGTCCTCGAATCCATCGAGGTCCTGGCCTGCGCCGACTATCCGCGCCCGGAAGATGCCGTGCGCGATTACCTGCAGCGTATCGGCGAGCCGCTCTCCGCCGTCGAAAATGTCTGCCTGGCCTGTGCCGGGCCAGTCGGCGCCGGCGACTTCAAGTTCACCAACAACCACTGGGTCATCCAGCGCGATGCCTTCCGCGCCGAGCTGGGCCTGAGCCACCTGCTGCTGGTGAACGATTTCAGCACCATGGCCTGGGCGGCCTCGCGGCTGTCGGAAGAACATCTGGTGCAGGTGCGCCCCGGCAAGGTGCTGGAAGGCCGCGCCAGGCTGATCATCGGCCCCGGCACCGGCCTGGGCGTTGGCAGCCTGATGCCGCTGCCGAACGGTGGCTGGGAAGTGCTGCCCTGCGAGGGCGGCCACGTCGACCTGCCGGTGACTTCCGAGCGCGACTTCGCGATCTGGCAACTGCTGCGCGAGAAATACGGGCACGTCTCTGCCGAACGCGTGCTTTCCGGCAGCGGCCTGGAAAACCTCTACCGCATGAGCTGCCAGCTCGATGGCGTGGAACCGAAATGCGCCACCGCCGCCGAGATCGGCGAGCGCGCCATGGCCGGCGATGCCTACGCCGACGCGGTGCTCGAGCACTTTTTCCTCTGGCTGGCGCGGGTCGCCGGCAACGCCGTGCTGACGGTCGGCGCGCTGGGCGGCGTGTACATCACCGGGGGCATCGTCCCGCGCTTCCTCGAACGCTTCCAGCGCAGCGGCTTCGTCGAGGCGTTCCGCACCCGCGGCAAGACCAGCGGACCTTATCTCGAGCCGGTTCCGGTGTGGGTCATGACGGCGGATCATCCGGGCCTGTTCGGCGCCGGCGTCGCTCTTGAGCAGGCCTTGCGAGATCAGGGCTGAGCGCTCCTTTCACTTCAGGCTCCCCTTTGTGATGTCCCCAGGGCTGCCGGGTCGCTCTGGTGAACGGTTGGTGCAAATCTGCTGCATCCCGATGACGGGCCTTTTTCATTGGCGTGGGCGCTGCGCGTGACTAGGCTTTGCGAGTAGAATCGCGGCCTTTTCTGTAAGATGTAGTGAAACTACAGAGATCTTCACGCCCCGGAATGTCCGGGCAGGGATTGGATCAGGACATTCGGACCATGCTCGAGCATCCGCTGCAGCGCTTTTTTCATTCCATGCGGGCCAAGCGGCCCTTCGACTGGGTGCGCTTCCAGCGTCGCGACCTGTTGCTCATCGATCACCCGCAATGCCAGGCCGTTTTCAGCCGCCAGGGTGCGCAATTGCTGCACTTCCAGCCGCGCGGCGCGCGCCCGCTGCTGTGGTGCTCCAGCCAGTGGCCGAGCCTGAGCACGGCGCCGATCCGTGGCGGTATTCCGGTCTGCTGGCCGTGGTTTGGCAGCCATCCAACGGAGGCCGACTGGCCTCAGCATGGCTGGGCGCGCCAACGCGAATGGCGGATGCTCGACGCCTGGGCTGACGATCAGAAGGCGGTAGTCAGTTGGCAGCTGGATATCGAGGACTGGCATGTGCGCCTGGAAGCGCGCCTGGGCCAGGACCTGGACATCGAACTCTCCAGCTACCACGAGGACGACAGCGACTGCCTGTTCAGCTTCGCCCTGCAGCCCTACTGGCGCGTGGGTTCGCTGCGTCGCTCGGTGGTCCACGGGATGGAGCTGGACGGCAAGGCCAGCGGCCTGCCCAACACCTGGGCGCCGCGGGGCGCGGTCAAGCAGGTGCTCTACAACACCGGCTCCCTGGTGCTGGAGGATGCCGGCTGGCAACGCCGCCTGCGCATCGACAAGAACACCAGTGCCGGCAGTGTCATCTGGCACCCGGGCAGCCGGACAGTCGAGCAGGTGGAGCCGGGCGAGGCGGAACGCTTCCTCTGCATCGGCGCCGCCGGCTACCGCGCCGGCGGGCTGATCCTCGCCCAGGGCGAGCGGATGCTGCTGAATCTGCGCGCCGGGCTGGTCTGACCCGGCCGGATTACGCCGACTTCCCTGTAGGAGCGAGCAAGCTCGCTCCTACCATTCCGCTCAGCCCTCGCAGGCGGCCTCAGCTTTCCTCGTCGAGCTGGTAGCGCGTCGGCACCAGGCTCTCCTTGATCTTGCGCAGGTGCGGCTGGAAGTCCACGCCGCGGCGCAGAGTCACGCCGGTGGCGAGCACGTCGAGGACGGTCAACTGGATGATTCGCGAGGTCATCGGCATATAGATGTCGGTGTCCTCCGGCAGCGGAATGTCCAGGCTCAGGGTGCTGGCGCGGGCGAGTGGCGAGTTCGCGGCCGTGAGGCCGAGTACCGAGGCGCCGTTCTGCCGCGCCAGGTGTGCCACATCGACCAGCTCGCGAGTGCGCCCGGTGTAGGAGATCACCACGAACAGGTCGCCGGTATGTGCCACCGAAGCGATCATGCGCTGCATCAGCACATCGCTGTGGGCCGACACTGCCAGGTTGAAGCGGAAGAACTTGTGCTGCGCATCGAGCGCCACGGAGCTGGAGGCGCCGAGGCCGAAGAAGTGAATCTGCCGGGCCTGGATCAGCAAGTCCACGGCGCGGTCGATCAGCTTGGGGTCGAGCAGCTTGTGGGCGCTGTCCAGCGAAGCGATGGTGCTGCTGAATATCTTGCGGGTGTAAGCCTCCGGACCATCGTCGGCGGCCACTGCCTGGGTCACGAAGGCTGCGCCGCTGGCCAGGCTCTGCGCCAGCTGGATCTTCAACTCCGGGTAGCCGCTCATGCCGAAGGAGCGACAGAAACGGTTCACCGTCGGCTCGCTGACGCTGGACGCCTGGGCCAGCGCGGCGATGCTGAAGCGCGTGGCTTGCTGCGGGTCGTGCAGGATCACCTGGGCGACCTTGCGCTCGGCCTTGTTCAGCTCTTCCAGTCGGCTCTGGATCTGCTCCAGCAGGTTCTTCATCCGTGCTCCTTGGTAATCGACGGTTGACCGGATAGGGCCGGCCAGCGGCGCTATCCTAACTTCAGGCCGGCAGGCGACCAACAACGGCGCGAGGCTGGAAAAATATGTTGTTTAATTACTACATATTTGTCTTAATGCCGGCGTAGAAGGCTAACTATCGTTCAAAATTTGGTTGGTAACAACAAATGCCTGAAGTCCGCGTTCTGCCCTGCACTCTCGCACTGTTTGGCGCCCTGGGTGATCTCGCCCTGCGCAAGCTGCTGCCGGCGCTCTATCAGCTCGATCGCGAAGACCTGCTGCACCGCGACACCCGCATCCTTGCCCTGGCCCGCGACGACGGCGCCAGCGAAGAGCCCCTGGCGACCATCGAGCGCCGCCTGCGCCAGGCCGTGCCGGCGAAGGAGTGGGACGAAACCGTCTGGGCGCGCTTCCAGGCGCGCCTGCATCACCTGAGCTTGGATTTCCTCGATGCCGGCTCCTACCAGGCGCTGGCCGAGCTGGTGGGTGACGAGAAGACTCTGGTTGCCTACTTCGCTACCGCTGCCTCGGTGTTCGGTAGCATCTGCGAGAACCTTGCCGCCGCCGGTCTTGCCGAGCGCACCCGGGTGGTTCTGGAGAAGCCCATCGGTCACGACCTGGAGTCGTCCCGTGCGGTGAACGACGCCGTAGCGCGCTTCTTCCCGGAAAATCGCATCTATCGGATCGACCATTACCTGGGCAAGGAGACGGTGCAGAACCTCATTGCACTGCGCTTCGCCAACAGCCTGTTCGAGACCCAGTGGAACCAGAACCACATCTCCCATGTGGAGATCACCGTGGCCGAGAAGGTCGGCATCGAAGGCCGCTGGGGTTACTTCGACAAGGCCGGCCAGCTGCGCGACATGGTGCAGAACCACCTGCTGCAACTGCTCTGCCTGATCGCCATGGACCCGCCGGCGGACCTCACCGCCGACAGCATCCGCGACGAGAAGGTGAAGGTGCTGCGTGCGCTCGAGCCCATCGCC
Organism: Pseudomonas sp. GD03903; assembly: GCF_029840045.1. Taxonomy (NCBI): domain Bacteria; kingdom Pseudomonadati; phylum Pseudomonadota; class Gammaproteobacteria; order Pseudomonadales; family Pseudomonadaceae; genus Pseudomonas; species Pseudomonas sp. GD03903. Next base: position 13,141 of record NZ_JAOCBT010000021.1, read on the forward strand.
CCGGAGCAACTGGCGACCCGCGTGGTGCGTGGCCAGTACACCGCCGGCTACATCGACGGCAAGGCGGTGCCCGGCTACCTGGCCGAGGAAAACGCCAACACCAACAGCGATGCCGAGACCTTTGTCGCCCTGCGGGTGGACATCCGTAACTGGCGCTGGTCCGGCGTACCGTTCTACCTGCGTACCGGCAAGCGCATGCCGCAGAAGCTGTCGCAGATAGTGATTCACTTCAAGGAACCGCCGCACTACATCTTCGCCCCTGAGCAGCGTTCGCTGATCAGCAACCGGCTGATCATCCGCCTGCAGCCGGACGAAGGCATCTCCCTGCAGGTAATGACCAAGGACCAGGGCCTGGGCAAGGGCATGCAACTGCGCACCGGCCCGCTGCAACTGAATTTCTCTGAAACCTTCCAGACCGCGCGGACGCCGGACGCCTACGAGCGGCTGCTGCTGGAAGTCACGCAAGGCAGCCAGAACCTGTTCGTTCGCAAGGATGAAATCGAGGCCGCCTGGACCTGGTGCGACGGCCTGATCGACGGCTGGGGCCGCCTGGGCGAGGAGCCCAAGCCCTATCCGGCCGGAAGCTGGGGACCACAGGCTGCGGTTGCCCTGATCGCCCGCGACGGGAGGGATTGGTATGGCGATCTTTGAACCCAAACTGGCTGAAGGCATGGCCTGGAAAACCTGGAACAACGCCGCCGAGCAGGCTCGCGGCCTCGCCGAAGCGGTAGCCGACGCGCTGCGCGAGGCATTGATCGAACGCGGCCGCGCGCTGCTGGTGGTGTCCGGCGGGCGCAGCCCGGTGGCCTTCCTCGAAGCCCTGAGCGGTGCGGTGCTGGACTGGTCGAAGGTGGCCGTGAGCCTCGCTGATGAGCGCTGGGTGCCCGAGTCGCACCCGGACAGCAACGCCGGATTGCTGCGCCGTCACCTGTTCCGGGGAGCGGCGGCCAAGGCGCAGTTCATCGGCCTGTATCAGCCGGCGAGCAGCCTGGAGGAAGCGGCGGACAAAGCCGATCGCCATCTGCATGAACTGTCGCTGCCCATCGATGTGCTGGTGCTGGGCATGGGCGACGACGGTCATACCGCGTCGCTGTTCCCTGGCAGCGCCAATCTGCTCGAGGCGCTCGACCCGGCCGGTACGCGCCGTTGCCTGCCGATGTGGGCGCCGAGCGTGCCGCACCAGCGCCTGACCCTGACCCGCGCCGTGCTGCAGGGCGCGCGGGTGCAGATCCTGGCCATCCAGGGCGAATCCAAGCTCGCCACGTTGAGCCAGGCGCTCAGCGACAACGATGACCAACGCATGCCAATCAATGCATTCCTGCGTTCACCTCTTTCGATCCACTGGTGCCCCTGAGGCACGGAGTTACCGCAATGTCTGAACAACACATCCAGCAGATCGATGCCCTGGCGCAGCGCGCGCGCATCCTGCCGGTGATCACCATCGACCGCGAGGCGGACATCCTGCCCATGGCGGATGCCCTGGCGGCGGGTGGTATCACCGTTCTGGAAGTGACCTTGCGGACGTCGCTGGGCCTGACCGCGATTCGCCAGTTGAGCGAGCAGCGCCCGGAACTGATCGTCGGCGCCGGCACCGTACTCGACCCGGAAACCTTTGCCCAGGCAGAAGAGGCGGGGGCGAAGTTCATCGTCACCCCCGGTTGCACCGATGAGTTGCTGCAGTATGCGGTGACTCGTCCGGTGCCGCTGTTGCCGGGGGTGGCCACCGCTTCGGAAATCATGGCGGCGTACCGTCATGGCCTGCGTCGTTTCAAGCTGTTCCCGGCGAAAGTCGCTGGTGGCGTGGAGGCGCTCAAGGCTTTCGGCGGGCCGTTCCCGGACATCCGTTTCTGCCCCACCGGCGGCGTCGGCCCGGACAACCTGAATGACTATTACCGCCTGGCCAACGTGATGTGCGTGGGCGGTAGCTGGATGCTGCCCAAGGCGGCCATCGACAGTGGCGACTGGGCCACGGTCGAGCGCCTGAGCCGCGAGGCGCTGGCTCTACTGGATACACACTGAGCTGTCCTGGATTTGGACATGCCCGGCCTTGTGCCGGGCTTTTTTATGGGCGTTGGTTTTGTGCCGGGTGCTCTTCGTAGGAGCGAGCTTGCTCGCGAACAAACCCCGACTTAGGGCTGTTCGCGACAGGAGCGGGCGCGACTCCCGGGCTTCAGTCCACCCCGACAAACCCGCCCGTCTGGTGCCGCCAAAGCCGCGCATAGAGCCCGCCATGGGCCAGCAACTCGGCATGGCTGCCGCTCTCGACCACGCGGCCGTGCTCCAACACCACCAGGCGATCCATGCGCGCGATGGTGGAAAGGCGGTGGGCGATGGCGATCACTGTCTTGCCCTGCATCAGCGTCTCCAGGCTTTCCTGGATCGCCGCCTCCACTTCCGAGTCCAGCGCTGAAGTGGCTTCGTCGAGAATCAGGATCGGCGCGTCCTTGAGCAGTACGCGGGTGATCGCGATGCGCTGGCGCTGGCCGCCGGAGAGCTTCACCCCGCGTTCGCCGACATGGGCGTCGAGGCCGGAGCGGCCCTCGGCGTCGCTCAGCTGCGGGATGAACTCCGAGGCGCGTGCCTTCTGGATGGCGTCCTGCAATTCCGCCTCGCTGGCGTCCGGGCGACCATAGAGCAGATTGTCGCGGATCGAACGGTGCAGCAGCGAAGTGTCCTGGGTGACCATGCCAATCTGCGCGCGCAGGCTTTCCTGCGTTACCTGGGCGATGTCCTGGCCGTCGATCAGGATGCGTCCGCCTTCCAGGTCGTAGAGTCGCAGCAGCAGGTTGACCAGGGTCGACTTGCCGGCGCCGGACGGCCCGACCAGGCCGATCTTCTCGCCGGGGCGCACGGTCAGGTCCAGGCCGCTGATCAGTCCACCACCCTTGCCGTAGCTGAAGTCCACCTGGTCGAAGCGCACTTCGCCATGCTTCACCAGCAGCGGCCTGGCGCCAGGGGCGTCGACCACCTGGCGGGGCAGGGCGATGGTCTGCATGCCGTCCTGCACCTGGCCGACGTTCTCGAAGATGCCGCCGACCACCCACATGATCCAGCCGGACATGTTGACGATGCGGATGACCAGGCCGGTGGCCAGGGCGATGGCGCCCACCGAGATCAGCGACTGGGTCCACAGCCACAGGGCCAGACCCGTGGTGCCGGCGATCAGCAGGCCGTTGAACACCGTGATGGTGACGTCCATGGAGGTCACCACGCGTCCGGCGCGCTGGGCCTTGCGGGTCTGGTCGTCGATGGCTTCGCGGGCGTAGTCCTCTTCCTGGCGCGTATGGGCGAACAGCTTGAGGGTGGTGATGTTGGTATAGCCGTCGACAATCCGGCCCATGAGTTTCGAGCGCGAGTCCGAGGCGACCACCGAGCGGTGCTTCACCTGTGGAATGAAGTAGCCCAGCGCGCCGATGTAACCGACCATCCAGAGCAACAGCGGGATCATCAGTCGCCAATCGGCCTCGGCGAACAGCACGAGGGAGCTGATGATGTAGATGAGAACGTGCCAGATCGCGTCGACCGCCTGCACGGCGGAATCGCGCAGCGAGTTGCCGGTCTGCATGATGCGCTGGGCGATGCGCCCGGCGAAGTCGTTCTGGAAGAAGCCCAGGCTCTGCTTGAGCACGTAGCGGTGGTTCTGCCAGCGGATCAGGTTGGTCATGCTGGGGTTGATGCTCTGATGCACCAGCATGTCGTGCAGGCCGAAGAATACCGGGCGCAGAATCAGCGCCACCACGGCCATCCAGATCAGTTCGCTGCCGTGCTGGGTAAAGAAGTCGGCAGGGGCGGTGCCTTGCGCGAGGTCGACGATGCGCCCCAGGTAGCTGAACAGCGCAACTTCGATCAGTGCGGCGATCAGGCCGACGAAGAGCAGGGCGAGGAAGACCGGCCAGACCTGGCGCAGGTAATAGACGTAGAAGCGGATGACGTCGGACGGCGGCATGCGCTCGGGTACGTCGCGGAAGGGATCGATCAGACGCTCGAAACGACGGTAAAGCATGATAGCTCTCGGGTTGTCGGCGGGGCCGTCCTGGCCCCGCCTTGAATGGCCTCCGTCAGCCGTGATTGCGCAGAATCACAGACGCTTGGCGGAGAGGATGACCACCGGGGTGGTCGGTACGTCCTGGAACATGCCGCGGTTGCCGGTCTTCACCCCGGCGATCTGGTCGACCACGCCCATGCCGCGTACGACCTTGCCGAACACGGCGTAGCCGAAGTCGCGGGCGCCATGGTTGAGGAAGTCGTTGCCGGTCAGGTTGATGAAGAACTGGCTGGTGGCGGAGTTGACGTCGCTGGTGCGCGCCATGGCCAGGGTGCCGCGCTCGTTGAGCAGGCCATTGTCGGCCTCGTTCGTGATCGGTGCCTGGGTGTCCTTCTCCTTCATGGCTTCGGTGAACCCGCCGCCCTGGATCATGAAGTTGGGGATCACGCGATGGAAGATGGTTCCGTTGTAGAAGCCACTGTCGACGTAGGACAGGTAGTTCTTCACGGAAATCGGCGCCTTGTCGGCGTACAGCTCGATTTCGATTTCACCGGACGTGGTCGACAGCAGCACGTGCGGGTTGTTGCTGTCGGCGGCGAATACCGAACCGGCCAGGACCAGGGAGCAGGCGGCGAGCAGGAAGCGTTTGAACAGGGTCATTTGGCGGATGTTTCCTGAAGGTTCTAGGGATGGTCGACCTGCTCGAGAAAGTCGAGCAGGGTGGTGTTGAATCGTTCCGGCTGGTCCAGCGGCGTCGCGTGGCGCGAGTCCTCGATCACCACCAGGCGCGCGTTGGGCATGCGCCCGACATAGGCCTGCTTGAGCGATACCGGGGTGTAGTCGCGGTCGGCGCTGATCACCAGGGTTGGACAGGTTATGCGCGCCAGCCGTTCCTGCACACCCCAGCCGATGATGGCGTGCAGGCTGGAGAGGTAGGCGCGCTTGTCGTTCTGCGGCCAGCGCTGCTGGATCTTGTGGCGCAGCGCGCTCTGCTCGGGCTTGGGAAAGAGCATCCTGCCCAGCGCCTTGCCCACGGTGTCCAGGCCCAGCACGTGGGCGAGAAACAATCGGCGCGCCACTTCCAGGTATTCACGCAGGCTGCGTGGTTTCACTTCCGGGGCGCTGTTGACGATGGTCAGGCTGTCCAGCCGCTCCGGCCAGCGGGTGGCCAGCTCGAAGCCGATCATGCCGCCCATGCTGATCCCTACCAGATGCACGCGGCCGAGACTCAGGTGGTCGAGCAGGGCGATCACGTCCTCGGCGAAAGCGCCAATGCTGTAGCGCTGGCGTGGTTTGTCCGACTGGCCGTGGCCGCGCACGTCGAGGGCGATCACCCGATGGCGCTTCTCCAGTTCCGGCACCTGGTATTCCCAGTCGCTGGTGCTGGAGCCAAGCCCATGCACCAGCAGTACCGGTGTGCCGAATCCGCTTTCCTCGTAGTGCAGGCGGTGACCGGCGTGATCGAAGAACGGCATGACGGGCTCCTTTTTCGGGCGGCCTGTAATCAGGCCGGGCTTTCCGGGGCGGCGAAATGGGCGTCGAGTGGCACGTTGGCGAAGGTGGTCAGCAGCTCCACGAGGATCTGCGTGGCCGGGCCCAGGGGCTTTTCCTTGTTCGGGTAAAGATAGAAGCGGCTCTCGCGCACGCCGCCCTGTTTCATCGGCAGCGGCTTGAGCTGGCCATCGCGCAACTCGCGTTCGATCATGTGCCGCGGCAGCCAGGCAAAGCCCAGGCCATTGCTGACGAAGGTGGCGGCGGTAGCCAGGCTGCCCACGGTCCAGCGCTGCTCGGCGCCGAGCCAGCCGACGTCGCGCGGTTGCAGGCGACCGGAGTCGCGGATCACCACCTGCATCTGGGTTTCCAGGTCTTGGTGGGTGACCTCGCGTTGCAGGCGGTGCAGCGGATGATCGGGATGGGCGACGGCGACGAAATCGACGATGGAGAGATCCGCTCCCAGATGGCCGGGAATGTTCAGGCCGCTGATGGCGAGATCGGCATGACCCTGCACCAGGGCTTCCTCCACGCCGGAGAGCACTTCCTCGCGCAGCAGTACGCGGCAGCCGCGGCTCTGCGGCATGAAGGCGGAAAGCGCACGCACCAGGCGCACGGTGGGGTAGGCGGCGTCGACGACCAGGCGCACTTCGGGCTCCCAGCCCTGTTCCATGTGGTGGGCCAGCTCTTCCAACTGGCCGGCGGATTTGACCAGTTGCCGCGAGCGGCGCAGCAGTACTTCGCCGGCCTCGGTGAGCACGGCCTTGCGCCCGTCGATGCGCAGCAGCGGCACGCCGAGCTGCTCCTGCATGCGCGCCACGGTGTAGCTGATCGACGACTGCGAACGGTGCAGGGCTTCCGCCGCCTGGGCGAAGCCGCCGTGATCGACCACGGCCTGTAGGGTTCTCCACTGATCCAGGGTAACGCGGGGCGCTTTCATCCTCGCTTCCTCTTGTCTACTCTGGCGGTCCGCAGAAGACCAACAAGAGACCGCCATGAAAAAAATCTGTTGTGCCGTTCTGGCCATGTTGCCGCTGACCGCCCTGGCTTATCCCATCGAAGTGCAGAAGAGCCTCAATGGTACCGAGGTGGATGTCGAAACCCAGGATATCGGTGACCAGATGGGGGCGATCATCCTGCGCAACGGCGGCCAGCAGCCGGTGACTTGCACGGCAGTGTTCGTCAACGGGCCCGAGACGCCTCATGTGCGCAAGGCCACCATGGCGCCGGGCAAGGAGGCGAACCTCACTTCCAGCTTCAGCCGCGCAGTGATCAAGCTGCGTATCAAGCTGACCTGCAATCCGTCCTGACTCCGGGACAAGACTAGAACCAACCCGGCAAGAAATCAATTTATTCGATAATTAGAAGCGACTATTTGCGCTTTTTTATCGATTTGTTCATCTTTAGGATGGCCTCCATCGACACATTCAACGACCGATGGAGGTCCAGTCCATGTCCCGCGTTCTGGTAATCGAAAGCAGTGCTCGTCAGGAAGGTTCCGTTTCCCGCCAACTGACCCGCGACTTCATCGCTCAGTGGCAGCTCGCCCACCCGGCCGACGCCATTCAGATCCGCGACCTGGCCGTCGACCAGGTGCCGCATCTGGACGCCAACCTGCTGGGCGGCTGGATGAAGCCGGCGCAGGAGCACAGCGCGATCGAGCGCGCCGCACTGGAACGCTCCAATCTGCTGACCGCCGAACTGCAGGCCGCCGACGTACTGGTGCTGGCCGCGCCGATGTACAACTTCGCCATCCCCAGCACCCTGAAGTCCTGGCTGGACCACGTGCTGCGCGCCGGCGTCACCTTCAAGTACACCGAGACCGGCCCGCAGGGCCTGCTCAGCGGAAAACGTGCCTTCGTGCTCACTAGCCGCGGCGGTGTCTACGCCGGCGGTGCGCTGGATCACCAGGAGCCGTACCTGCGCCAGGCGCTGGGCTTCGTTGGCATCCACGACGTGACCTTCATCCACGCCGAAGGCCTGAACATGGGCGGCGAATTCGCCGAGAAGGGCCTGGCCAAGGCCAAGGCGCAACTCGCCAGCGTCGCCTGACTTTCGTTTCTCCCTTGCGCGTCCTTCCGCTCCTGGGCGCGACCGTGGCCGATCTCCTCCCCGGGGATCGGCCATTTTTTATTTGCCAACCACTTGACCGGGTGAAAACACATCCTTTCCGTTCGGGCTGTTCAAAGCATGATCAGCATGCTAAAAGAACCTAGAGCTGATCTAGCCGCTTGAAAAAGAAGGGAAAACCATGACCAAGTCGGAGTTGATCGAGAGAATCGTCACCCATCAGGGGCAGCTTTCCGCAAAGGATGTGGAGCTGGCGATCAAGACCATGCTTGAGCAAATGTCCCAGGCTCTGGCGACGGGGGATCGCATCGAAATCCGGGGGTTCGGCAGCTTCTCTCTGCACTACCGCGCACCGCGCGTGGGGCGTAATCCGAAAACCGGTGAGTCGGTGCGCCTGGACGGCAAGTTCGTCCCGCACTTCAAGCCCGGCAAGGAGCTGCGCGACCGCGTCAACGAACCCGAGTGACCCCGGGGTATCCGTCTTCAAGAAGGAGTGTCCATGCTTCGGGCAAAACGTTTCCTGCTGATTCTGGCGTTGGTCGTCCTGGCCGCCGTCGTCGTGGTTTTCGTCCTGGAAAACCTGCAGCCTGCACAACTGACCTTCCTCGGCTGGCAATCGCCGCAGTGGCCGCTGGTGGTCTTCATCACCCTTGCCTTCATCGTCGGCGGCGCGATCGGCCTGCTGCTGAGCATTCCCTTCCGCGCGAAGGCGCACGTCCGCATGACCGGCCTGCGCTCCGAAGTCACCCGTTTCCGCAAGGAGAATGACGCGCTGCGTGAAAAGTCGCTGACGGACCATGCCTAGCGTCATCGCCACGCTGTTCTTCTTCTGCGCCCTGGCCATCGGCTGGTGGATGGGGCGTCGCTCTCTTTCCCGGGCCGGGACTGCCCCGCCAGAGAACCTCCGGGCTCGTGTGCACAGCATGCACAACCTGCTGGAGCGGCACTCCGACGACGCGTTGGAGAGCCTGTCGCAGGGGCTCGTGGTCAGTCCCGAGACGCTGGAAAGCCACCTGCACGTCGGCAACCTGTTCCGGCGCCGCGGCGATATCGAAAAAGCCATTCACATCCACCAGGACCTGCTGGGTCGTGCCGGTGAGGACGGCGCGCTGGTCGCCCAGGTGCGTCTGGAGTTGGCGCGCGACTACATCGCCGGCGGCCTGCTGGGCAGCGCGGAGGAATTGCTCGACGAACTGACGCAGCAGCGTGACGAGCCCATTTCCCTTGAAGCGCTGGATGAGCAGCGCTTGATCTGCGAGCGCGAGAAGAACTGGTCCCGCGCCATCGAGTTGGCCGCCCGGCTGGTGCCGAGCAGGCCCGAATTGAGCGCTGCACTGGCCAATTACTACTGCGAGCTGGCCCAGGCAAAGGGCAAGGGCGGCGATCGCAGTGCCATGCAGGAATTGCTGCGTGAAGCACGGCGCGTCGACAAACACTGCGTGCGGGCGCTGCTGATGCGCCTGGACTGCGAGCTGTGGCGCAAGGATCAGCCGGCGGCCGTTGCCACGATCGGCGAATTGGCGCGTGACGCCAAGACCTTCCTGGGGGAGATCGTGCCGTTGCTGCGGCGCCATGACGGCCTTGCACGGCCCGAGCTGCTGGCCTGCCTGCGTGAGCTGGCGGCGGGCGAGGAAGTACCGCCGGCGATCCTTGCATTGCTGGCCGAAAGCGAGCAGTCAGCCAGTTCGCCAACCTGGCGCGAAAGCCTGCTGGAGCGGGTCGAGCGCCATCCCTCCTGGCAGGGAGTGGGCGAATACCTGGAAGTGGTTGGGAGCGAAACGGAAAAACACTCGGCGACGGGAAAAATCGCTCCAATAATCATTGGGTTGTATAAGACAATGCCGCGCTATCGATGCGGCAAGTGTGGCTTTGCCGGTCGCGAACTGCACTGGCAATGCCCCAGCTGCCACGCTTGGAATGCGCTGCGGCCGGTCATTTCGCCGCTCTGACGCGTTCGCTCAAACATGGAAGACGCCATCGGCGTCAGGTTCTGCAGGTGCTGGATTGAAGGTTTTACTCACGGGCGCGAGCGGATTTGTCGGCCGAGGCGTGCTGGCACGCTTGTGCCAGGAAGATAACGTACAGGTTCGCGTCGCCCAGCGTGGCCTGGCTGCGCAATTCCCCGAGGGCGTCGACGTGGCGCTCATCGACGGCTTGAGCGTGGCTCAGTCGTGGCAGCAGGCCCTGCACGGGATCGACGCAGTGATTCATTGCGCTGCCCGGGTTCACGTCATGGACGAGCAGGCCGCCGATCCTCTCGCCGAGTTTCGCGCGGTAAACGTCGAGGCGACCCGGCATCTGGCAGAGCAGGCAGTGGCGGCAGGTGTCAGGCGTTTCGTCTTCGTCAGTTCGATCAAGGTCAATGGCGAGCAGACCGCGCCCGGTCGCCCCTTTACCGCCGATGCAGAGCCGCAACCGCAGGACCCATACGCTCAATCCAAGCTCGAGGCCGAGCAGGCCTTGTTCGCCATCGCCCGGCAGAGCGGCCTGGAAGTGGTCGTGGTGCGCCCGCCGCTGATCTATGGCCCAGGCGTGAAAGCCAATTTCGCCAGTCTGATGCGCGCCCTACAGCGGCGCCTGCCATTGCCCTTTGGCGCCATCGACAATCGCCGCAGCCTTGTAGCGCGGGACAATCTGGTCGATCTGCTGCTGCTGTGCTGCCGCCACCCCGCAGCCGCGGGGCAGGTGTTCCTGGTGAGCGATGGCGAGGACCTGTCTACAGCGCAACTGTGTCGTGGTTTGAGCAAGGCCCTGGGGGTGCGTCCGCGGCTGCTTCCGGTTCCCGCTGCGCTGCTGCGCCTGGTGGGGGCGCTGACAGGGCGTAGCCAGCAGGTCCAGCGCTTGCTGGGGTCGCTGCAGGTGGATATTGCCGCGACGCGCAATCGTCTGGACTGGACTCCGCCGGTCAGTGTCGAGCAGGCGCTGCGGGAAACGGCGCGGGCATGCGCTCAGGAGCAGAAGCGATGAGCATGGGAGTTCTGCTGGCAGCGGTATTTATCGCGTCCTGGGCGATGACCGCCGGTGTGCGTCGTTATGCGCTGGCGCGCAGCATCATGGATATTCCCAATGCCCGCAGCTCGCACCGGATCCCCACGCCGCGCGGCGGCGGGGTGGCCATCGTGCTGGGGTTCCTCGGTTGCCTGCCGTTGGCCGGCGTTCTGGGGGCAGTGGATGGCCGTAGCCTGTTGGCCCTGCTGCCGGCCGGCGCTTTGGTTGCGGCCATTGGCTTCCTCGATGATCACCGCCATATTCCGGCGCGCTGGCGATTGCTCGGGCATTTTGTCGCCGCGCTCTGGCTGCTTGGCTGGCTGGGGGGAGTGCCCGCGCTGGCAACGCCCTGGGGAATGCTGGATCTGGGGTTGCTGGGCGACTTCCTGGGGCTGGTGTTCCTGGTCTGGCTGCTCAACCTGTACAACTTCATGGACGGCATCGACGGCATCGCGGGCCTGGAGGCCATCAGCGTCTGCCTGGGCGGAGCGCTTTGTGGATGGGTCGTCGGAGCGTCGCAACTGCTGTGGTTGCCGTTGATCCTGGGCATGGCGGCGGCTGGCTTTCTGGTCTGGAATTTCCCCCCCGCGCGAATCTTCATGGGGGACGCGGGTAGCGGGTTCCTCGGCCTGGTCCTGGGTGGGCTGGCGCTGCAGGCGGCGGCGGTGGCACCGCCGCTGGTCTGGAGCTGGTTGATCCTGCTTGGCGTTTTCGTCGTGGACGCGACCTTCACCCTGTGCCATCGCCTGATGCGCGGTGAGCGCGTCTACGAAGCGCATCGCAGCCACGCGTACCAGCGCGCATCGCGGCGTTTTGGCAGCCACCTGAAGGTGTCGCTGTGGGTAACCTTGATCAACCTGCTGTGGCTTCTGCCACTGGCATTGCTGGTCGCGCTGGGGCATGTTCCGGGTTTGCTGGCGCTGATTGTGGCCTATGCTCCATTGGTGCTTGTCGTAGCTCATCTGGGGGCTGGGCGCCCGGATGAACAGGATGTGAGCTGAACTCCGCCGGATTTGGTGGTCAATGTAGCGGGTGGGGGCGATTTCCTCCGCTCGGGATTAAGGACAAGCGCTGATGCTCCGAGAACGCCTGCTGAGGCTTCCGAGACGACATAAACGGTTATTGCAGGTCGCCACCGACATCTGTCTGGTGTGGTTCGCGCTGTGGCTGGCTTTCATCGTGCGGCTGGGTACTGACGATCTGGAGTACCCGTTCCGCGTGCATGGCTGGCTGTTCCTGGCGGCGCCGGCCGTGGCGATTCCGCTGTTCATTCGATTTGGCATGTACCGGGCCGTCATGCGCTATCTGGGCAATGACGCGCTGATTGCGATCTGGAAGGCGGTGACCATCTCGGCGTTGCTGCTGTCGCTGGTGGTCTATTGGAATCGCTCGGTGATCGAAGCGGTACCGCGTTCCCTGGTACTCAACTACTGGTGGCTGAGCCTGCTGATGATCGGCGGGCTGCGTCTGGCCATGCGCCAGTACTTCATGGGCGACTGGTACAGCACGGTTCAGGCCGTTCCTTTCCTCAAGCAACAGGATGGCCTGCCCAAGGTCGCCGTCTACGGTGCGGGGTCTGCGGGCAATCAACTGGTGGCCGCGTTGCGCCTCGGCCGTGCGATGCGTCCGGTGGCTTTCATCGATGATGATGACGAGATCGCCAATCGCGTCATCGCCGGCCTGCGCGTCTACAAGCCCAAGCACATTCAGCAGATGATCGACGAGACCGGCGTGCAGGAAGTGCTGCTGGCGGTTCCTTCCGCGACGCGCGCGCGCCGCCGCGAAATCCTCGGCTTGCTCGAGCCCTATCCGGTTCACGTGCGAAGCGTTCCCGGATTCATCGACCTGGCCAACGGCCGCGTGCGGGTGGACGACATCCAGGAAGTGGATATCGCCGACCTGCTCGGACGCGACCCGGTCGAGCCGCGAAAAGAGCTGTTCGAGCACTGTATCCGTGGCGAAGTGGTGATGGTGACCGGTGCAGGCGGTTCCATCGGTTCCGAGCTGTGCCGGCAGATCCTCGGTTCATCGCCAACCGTGCTGGTGCTGTTCGAGCACAGTGAATACAACCTCTACCGGGTGCACCAGGAGCTGGAGAACCGCATCAAGCGCGAGTCCCTCGCGGTGCAACTGGTGCCGATCCTGGGTTCGGTGCGCAGTGCCGAGCGACTGCTGGATGTCATGCGTACCTGGAAGGTCGCCACTGTCTATCACGCTGCTGCCTACAAGCACGTGCCCATCGTCGAGCACAACATTTCCGAGGGCGTGCTGAACAATGTGATGGGCACCCTGCATACCGCCCAGGTGGCTGTGCAGGCCGGTGTCGAGCACTTCGTGCTGATCTCCACCGACAAGGCGGTGCGTCCGACCAATGTCATGGGCAGCACCAAGCGACTGGCGGAGATGATCCTGCAGGCCCTCAGCCAGGAGTCTGCGCCAGTGCTGTTCGGCGACAGGCCCGGGGTGCATCAGGTCAACAAGACCCGTTTCACCATGGTGCGTTTCGGCAATGTGCTGGGATCGTCCGGCTCGGTCATTCCGCTGTTCCGCGAGCAGATCAAGCGCGGCGGCCCGGTCACCGTGACCCATCCGGGGATCACGCGCTATTTCATGACCATTCCCGAGGCGGCCCAGCTGGTGATCCAGGCCGGTTCCATGGGGCGCGGTGGCGACGTCTTCGTGCTCGACATGGGGCAGCCGGTGAAGATTCTCGAACTGGCCGAGCGGATGATCCACCTGTCCGGGCTGAGTGTTCGCTCGGAGCGGGTACCGCACGGCGACATCTCCATCGAGTTCAGCGGTCTTCGGCCTGGCGAGAAGCTCTATGAGGAGCTGCTGATTGGTGACAACGTCAGCGCCACCGAACACCCGATGATCATGAAGGCCAACGAGGAGCTGATGCCCTGGGAGGGCTTCAAGCTGGTCCTGGCCGATCTGCTCAGGGCGGTAGACCAGGGCAATTACGCACGGGTGCGGCAACTGTTGCGGGAAACCGTCAGCGGCTATTGCCCCGAGGGCGAGATTGTCGACCTGATCCATCAGCAGCGGCGGATGGAGCCCTGAGCCCGGGCTCCTAGCAGAAGTTTCAATTACTGCATCTGCTAGCGTTGTCAGTCCTTTCTTGCTGATCTGTCGGCGGCGCCGGAAATTGCCGCCGACTCTCTAAACCGGCGGTTTCGTGGATATTCCTGACGCTATGTTTTCCGGGCAGCGCAATCGTGCCTGCCCAGAAGGCTTTCATGTTAAGGAGCAATCCATGAAGAAGAATCTGCTTACCATCGCAGGCATGATCCTGTCCGCCAGTCTCGCTTTCGGCGGCAGCGTCCAGGCCGCCACGAAGACCGAGCCCGCGACCAAGCCTGTAGCTGAGGCCCCGGCTCCGGCGGCCAAGGCACCTGCCGCCCAGGCTGGAGCTGTGAACATCAATACGGCGTCCGCCGAGGAACTGCAGCTATCCCTCAAGGGTATCGGCAAGGTCAAGGCGCAGGCCATCGTCGACTATCGCGCCAGCAACGGTCCGTTCACCACGGTCGATCAGCTGCTGGAAGTGAAAGGCATCGGCAAGAATACGCTGGACAAGAACCGCGACAGGATTTCGCTCTGAGCCTTGCCTGATGGGATAAAAAGCCGGTCGATGACCGGCTTTTTATTGGGTGGCATTCCCTGGCCCAATAAAAAGCCCCCGGCATGTGCCGAGGGCTTTGAATTTTGGCTCCGCGACCTGGACTCGACGGCGCCAGCCGAACGCGCTTCAGCGCGGCCCCGAAGGGGGAATCACCTGGGACGCAGTCCCTGGAGAGAGTCCAGCGCCCAATAAAAAAGCCCCCGGCATGTGCCGAGGGCTTTGAATTTGGCTCCGCGACCTGGACTCGAACCAGGGACCCAATGATTAACAGTCATTTGCTCTACCGACTGAGCTATCGCGGAACAACGGTGCGTATCTTACTGATTAAAAAGGGGAAGTCAACAATGTGCCGACGACTTCCCCTGATTTTTTTACAGCACCTGGACGATGGCGCGGGTGACGGTGTCCAGGTTGCCGTTGTTCAGCGCAGCAACGCAGATGCGGCCGGTGCCGACGGCGTAGATGCCGAACTCGTTCTTCAGGCGTTCAACCTGCTCGGCGGTCAGGCCGGAGTAGGAGAACATGCCGCGCTGCTGGGCAACGAAGCTGAAGTCGCGCTTGGCGCCCAGGGCAGCCAGTTGCTCGACCATGGCTACGCGCATGGCGCGGATGCGGGTGCGCATTTCGCCCAGCTCTTCTTCCCAGACTGCACGCAGTTCCGGGCTGTTCAGCACGGCGGCGACGACGCTGGCGCCATGGGTCGGCGGGTTGGAGTAGTTGGTGCGGATCACGCGCTTGACCTGGGACAGCACGCGGGTGGACTCCTCGCGGCTGTCGGTCACTACCGACAGGGCGCCAACGCGCTCGCCGTACAGCGAGAACGACTTGGAGAACGAGCTGGAGACGAAGAAGTTCAGGCCCGACTTGGCGAACAGGCGCACGGCGGAGGCGTCTTCGTCGATGCCGTCACCGAAACCCTGGTAGGCGATGTCGAGGAACGGTACGTGGCCCTTGGCCTTGAGCACGTCCAGGACCTGCTTCCAGTCGTCCATGGTCAGGTCGACGCCGGTCGGGTTGTGGCAGCAGGCGTGCAGCACGACGATCGACTGCGAGGGCAGGGCGTTGAGGTCTTCCAGCAGGCCGGCACGGTTCACGCCGTTGGTGGCGGCGTCATAGTAGCGGTAGTTCTGCACCGGGAAGCCGGCCGCTTCGAACAGAGCGCGGTGGTTTTCCCAGCTCGGGTCGCTGATGGCGACGGTGGCGTTGGGCAGCAGGCGCTTGAGGAAGTCGGCACCGGTCTTCAGCGCGCCGGTACCGCCAACGGCCTGGGTGGTGACCACACGGCCTTCGGCCAGCAGCTCGGAGTCAGCGCCGAACAGCAGCTTCTGCACGCCCGAATCGTAGGCGGCAATGCCTTCGATCGGCAGATAGCCGCGCGGGGCGTGAGCCTCGATGCGGGCCTTCTCCGCGGCCTGTACGGCGCGCAGCAACGGGAGGCGACCTTCCTCGTTGTAATACACGCCCACGCCCAGGTTGATCTTGCCCGGGCGGGTATCGGCGTTGAAAGCTTCGTTCAGGCCCAGGATCGGGTCGCGGGGGGCCATTTCGACAGCGGAGAACAGACTCATTTTGGCAGCAGCTCTAAGGCGGGAGTGAAGTGCAATTGCAACCCACCCGCTCACGGCGCTGGGGGTTGCGTCGACGGGCCGGTATTATATAGGCCTCTATGGCAGGCGGCGAGTTGTCGCGCATGCTTTTCGACTGGTATGACGCTTTGGCGACCGAAGCGTCACACGCCAATGCGAGGTTCCCATGTCGATTTTTCAGCTGGATTCGCGATTCGAGCCCGCCGGCGATCAGCCCGAAGCCATCCGACAGATGGTGGAAGGGCTGGAAGCAGGGCTGTCGCACCAGACGCTGTTGGGGGTGACCGGCTCCGGCAAGACCTTCAGCATCGCCAACGTCATTGCCCAGGTGCAGCGCCCGACCATGGTGCTGGCGCCGAACAAGACCTTGGCAGCCCAGCTTTACGGCGAGTTCAAGACCTTCTTCCCGAACAATGCCGTCGAGTACTTCGTTTCCTACTACGACTACTACCAGCCCGAGGCCTATGTACCGTCCTCGGATACCTATATCGAGAAGGACTCCTCGATCAACGACCACATCGAGCAGATGCGGCTGTCGGCGACCAAGGCGCTGCTGGAGCGCAAGGACGCCATCATCGTCTGCACCGTGTCGTCGATCTACGGCTTGGGTGATCCGGCGTCCTACCTGAAGATGGTCCTGCACCTGGATCGTGGCGACAAGATGGACCAGCGCGAGCTGCTGCGCCGCCTGACCAGCCTGCAGTACACCCGCAACGACATGGATTTCGCTCGTGCGACCTTCCGTGTGCGCGGTGACGTGATCGATATCTTCCCGGCGGAATCGGACCTGGAGGCCATTCGCGTCGAGTTGTTCGACGACGAAGTGGAGAACATCGCCGCCTTCGATCCGCTGACCGGCGAGGTGCTGACCAAATTGCCGCGCTTCACCTTCTACCCCAAGAGCCACTACGTCACCCCGCGGGAGACGTTGCTGGAGGCGGTGGAGCACATCAAGGCCGAACTCAAGCAGCGCCTGGATTACCTGCGCAGCAACAACAAGCTGGTGGAGGCGCAGCGCCTGGAGCAGCGTACCCGCTTCGATCTCGAGATGATCCTCGAGCTGGGCTACTGCAATGGCATCGAGAACTACTCGCGCTACCTCTCCGGGCGTGGTCCCGGCGAGCCGCCGCCGACGCTCTATGACTACCTGCCGGACAACGCCCTGCTGGTAATCGACGAATCCCACGTCAGCGTTCCCCAGGTCGGCGCCATGTACAAGGGCGACCGTTCACGCAAGGAAACCCTGGTGGAATATGGTTTCCGCCTGCCCTCGGCGCTGGACAACCGGCCGCTGCGTTTCGAGGAGTGGGAGGCGATCAGCCCGCAGACCATCTTTGTCTCGGCGACTCCCGGCCCCTATGAGGACCAGCACGCGGGACGCGTGATCGAGCAGGTAGTGCGCCCCACCGGCCTGGTCGACCCGGAAGTGGAAATCCGCCCGGCGACCACCCAGGTGGATGACCTGCTCTCCGAGATCGGCAAGCGTGTGGCAGTCGATCAGCGCGTGCTGGTTACCACCCTGACCAAGCGCATGGCCGAAGACCTCACCGATTACCTGGGCGACCACGACGTGCGCGTGCGTTACCTGCACTCGGATATCGATACCGTGGAGCGGGTGGAAATCATCCGCGACCTGCGCCTGGGCAAGTTCGATGTGCTGGTGGGTATCAACCTGCTGCGCGAAGGCCTGGACATGCCCGAAGTGGCGCTGGTGGCGATCCTCGATGCGGACAAGGAAGGTTTCCTGCGTTCCGAGCGTTCGCTGATCCAGACCATCGGCCGTGCCGCGCGGAACCTGCACGGCAAGGCGATCCTCTACGCCGACAACATGACCGGCTCGATGCAGCGGGCGATCAACGAGACCGAGCGTCGCCGTGCCAAGCAGCTGGAGTTCAACGCCAAGCACGGCATCGTGCCCAAGGGCGTGAAGAAGGACATCAAGGACATTCTCGAAGGTGCCGTGGTGCCGGGCGCCAAGGGCAAGCGCCGTAGCCTGGCGAAAGTGGCGGAGGAGAGCGGCCGCTACGAGAACGAACTGCGCACGCCGGACGAGATCGGCAAGCGCATCAAGCAGCTGGAAGAGCGCATGTACCAGTTGGCCCGCGACCTGGAGTTCGAGGCCGCGGCCGGTGTGCGCGACGAGATCGGCAAGTTGCGCGACCGCATGGTGTCGATGGGCTAGGGGCGGCGGCAGGCCTCAGGCTACAAGCGACAGGCAAAAGCGTAGGTGAGCTCATGCCTGAAGCCTGAAGCCTGAAGCCTGAAGCCTCTCAGTGCGCCCCGGCCCCCGCGCCTGCGCCCATGCCGGCGGGCAGCGGGCGCGTCAGCAGCACCGCCACCATGCTGATTGCCAGCACGATACCGATGGCATGGAAGGCGTCGTTGTAGGCCATGATCGCTGCCTGCTGGTGGACGATCTCGCTGATCTTGCCCAGCGCCGCCTGCTGCGTTCCCAGCTGCGAGGTCAGCTGCGCCAGGCGCTCGTCCACTGCACCGTTCACCGGCACCACTGCTTCACGCAGGTAGTCGTAATAGACCTTGGCGCGGCTATCCAGCAGGGTTGCCAGCAGCGCGATGCCGATGGCGCCGCCGAGGTTGCGCAGGATGTTGAACAGGCTGGAGGCCGAACCGGCGTCCTGCGGTTGCAGGTAGACGGTGGCGATCAGCGAGATGGTGACCATCACCATCGGCTGGCCGAGAGCGCGCAGCAGCTGGATCTGATTGAACTGCGGGCCGGCGAAGTCCGGGTTGAGCACGCCGGAGAAGAAGCTCGCCATGCCGAACAGGCCGAAGCCGACGGCGCACAGCAGGCGCGGCTCGATGATCTTCATCAACTTGGGAATCAGCGGGATGAGGAACAGCTGCGGCACGCCCATCCACATGATCACCTCGCCGATCTGCATGGCGTTGTAGCCCTGGATCTGCGCGAGATACAGCGGCAGCACGTAGATCGAACCGTACAGCCCCATGCCCAGGCCGATGCTGGAGATGCTCGACAGGCCGAAGTTGCGGTTGCGCAGGATGCCCAGGTTGATCAGCGGGTTGGGCCGTGAGGTCTGCAGGATCACGAAGAGGATCAGGCTGACCAGGGCAATGCTGCCCAGGCTGACGATCAGGTTCGATTCCAGCCAGTCCTTGCGGTGGCCTTCTTCCAGGAACACCTGCAGGCAGCCCAGGCCGATGGCCATGGTGACGATGCCGGCGTAGTCGGTGCTCTTCAGCAGTTCCCAGTGTGGCGGCTTTTTCTCCAGGCCGTAGAGCAGCCCGGCGATCATCAGCAGGCCCGGCGGGATGTTGATGTAGAAGATGTATTCCCAGCCGAAGTTCTCGGTCAGCCAGCCGCCCAGGGTCGGGCCGATGGAGGGCGCGAACGTGGCGGTGATGGCGAACAGCGCCATGCCCTTGGGGCGGTGGTGCTCCGGCAGCTTGATCAGCGCCAGGGTGAAGGCCAGGGGAATCAGCGCGCCGCCGGTGAAGCCCTGCATGGCGCGGAACACGATCATGCTCTCCAGATTCCAGGCGAACGAGCAGAGCAGCGAGGAAAACAGAAAACCGACCGAGATCATCCACGCCAGCCGGCGCGCCGAGAGCAGCTGCACCAGCCAGGCGGTGAGCGGGATCATGATGATCTCCGCCACCAGGTAGGAGGTGGAGATCCACGAACCTTCCTCCAGGGTGGCGGCCAGCGCGCCCTGGATGTCCTTCAGCGAGGAGTTGGTGATCTGGATGTCGAGGACTGCCATGAACGCGCCGAGCATGGCGCTGAACACGGCGATCCAGTCGCGGCGGGTCGGTTCCCCGACCGGCCGCACCAGTGCATCAGCGGACACGCAGCTCGACCTCGGCCTCGACGGACATGCCCGGGCGGATCAGGCCCTTGAGCGGGTTGTCGTCGGCGAAGGTGATCTTGACCGGAATGCGCTGCACCACCTTGGTGAAGTTGCCGGTGGCGTTGTCCGGCGGCAGCAGGCTGAACTGCGCACCGGACGCGGCGAACAGGCTCTGCACCTGGCCGTCGATGGGCTGGTCGGGGAAGGAGTCGAACACCAGCTTGGCGGTCTGGCCGGGGCGCATCTTGCCGATCTGGGTTTCCTTGAAGTTGGCCTGGACCCAGATGCCGTCGTCCGGCACCAGCGACAGCAGTTGGCTGCCGACCTGCACGTACTGGCCGACGCGGGCGCCGCGCTGACCGACCAGGCCGCTGACCGGCGCGTGAATCTCGGTGCGGGCGAGGTTGATCTCGGCCTGGGTGATGTCGGCGCGGGCGCTCTCGATCTGCGCCTGCAGGCGCTGCACGTCGGTGCCCAGGGTTTCGCGCTGCACGCGCTGGGCCTGCAGGTCGGCCTGGGCCTTGGCCACCTGGGAGCGGGCCACATTGGAATCGGCAGCCAGGGTGGTGACGCGCTCTTCCGAGACATAGCCGGGCTTGCGCAGTGCCTGGGCGCGGCCGAGGTCGACTTCGGTGCGGCCGAGGGTGGCCTGGCTGGCGTTCACATCGGCGGCGCTGGCAGCGATCATGCTGGTCTGGCCCTTGAGCTTGCTGCGCGCCTGTTCCAGCTCCGCCTCGCGGGTAGCCAGGGTGGCCTTGGCGCGGTCCAGCGCGAGCTGGAAGTCAGCGGCCTCCAGTTTTACCAGCAACTGGCCCTTCTCGACGTGCTGGTTGTCCTGCACCAGCACCTCATCGACGCGCGCGCCGAGCTGGCTGGCAATGCGGGTGATTTCGCCCTGCACGTAAGCGTTGTCGGTGGTCTCGACGAAGCGGCCGATGAAGTACCAGCGCGCCAGGAAGGCGAGGGCGACCACGGCGAGGATGACGAAGAACACGGTCAGGCGGCGTTGTAATTGTGCGGGCATAGGTAAACGAGCGTTTGGTTGGCCAAAAAAATGTTTGCCAATGTAACAGTGTTCCGTGGCGGCACGTAGCCGCTACACTTCGGAAACTTTGTTGCTTATAGGGAACAATCATGGGGCTGGATGATGCGCTGATCTTCACTCGCGTCGTGGAACTGCACAGCTTTACCCAGGCGGCGCAGAGCCTGGGCATGCAGAAGTCGACGGTGAGCCGGCGTATCGCGCTGCTGGAAGAGCGCCTGGGTGTGCGCCTGATCAACCGCACCACGCGCAAGCTGCGCCTGACCGAAGTGGGCCAGGCCTATTACGACCGCTGCCGGCAGATCATGCATGACTTCGCCGAGGCCGAGCAGGCGGTGATGCAGTTGCAGCAGGCGCCCTCGGGATTGTTGCGGATCAGCGCGCCCATCGAATTCGGCCAGATGTACCTGGCCAAGGTGCTGGGTGATTTCATGAACCTTTATCCACAGATCACCGCCGAGGTCGAGCTGACCTCGCGCAATGTAGATCCGCTGGAGGAAGGCGTGGACATTGTCATCATGGTCGGCCAGCCGGAAGACTCGACCCTGATTGCCCGGCGCATGCTGACCACCAACCGCTGCCTGTGCGCCAGCCCCGAGTACCTGAAGTTGCATGGCTGGCCGGAAACCGTCGAGGAACTGGCTGGCCACCGCGCCGTCCTGCTGCAGGCCGATTCGCAGCGCTACTGGCCGCTGCGCGGGGAAACGGTACCGTGCCACCGGGTGCTGTCGTGCAACAACATCACTTTCGCCCGCGAAGCAGTGCTGGCGGGGGCGGGAATCGCCTCGCTGCCCGAGCTGATCGTTGACGAGCAGTTGGCCAGCGGCCGTCTGGTGCGCGTGTTGCCGCAGGTCCAGCTACCGGTGGGCGAGCTGTACGCGGTGTACCCGTCGCGGCGTTTCCAGGCGATGAAGGTGAAGGCTTTCCTCGACTTCCTGATCAATAACCTGCCCATTGATCCCGGCCGCTGGCTGGAGCCGAAGGCGGCCCGCCTGATACCATCGCACCCATGAGCGCGCGCGCCGTCGCGCGCTGTCCGCTTCACACGAAGAATTGCTGCACACGAGAGCCTTCATGACCACAGTCCGCACCCGTATCGCGCCGTCTCCCACCGGCGACCCGCACGTCGGCACCGCGTATATCGCGCTGTTCAACCTCTGCTTCGCCCGCCAGCACGGCGGTCAGTTCATTCTGCGTATCGAGGACACCGACCAGGTGCGCTCGACCCGCGAATCGGAACAGCAGATCTTCGACGCGCTGCGCTGGCTGGGGATCGAGTGGGATGAGGGCCCGGACGTCGGTGGCCCGCACGGCCCGTATCGGCAGAGCGAGCGCGGCGCCATCTATAAGCAGTACAGCGACGAACTGGTCGAGAAGGGCCACGCCTTCCCCTGCTTCTGCTCCTCCGAGCGCCTCGACGCCCTGCGCGCCGAGCAGCAGGCACGCAAGGAAACTCCGCGCTACGACGGCCACTGCATGCACCTCGCGAAAGAGGAGTCGGCCCGGCGCATCGCCGCCGGCGAGTCCCACGTGGTGCGCATGAAGGTGCCGACCGAGGGCGTCTGCGTGGTGCCGGACATGCTCCGTGGCGATGTGGAAATCCCGTGGGACCGCATGGACATGCAGGTGCTGATGAAGGCCGACGGCCTGCCCACCTATTTCCTCGCCAACGTGGTCGACGACCACCTGATGGGGATCACCCACGTCCTGCGTGGCGAAGAGTGGCTGCCGTCGGCGCCCAAGCTTATCAAGCTGTACGAGTACTTCGGCTGGGAACAGCCGGTGCTCTGCTACATGCCGCTGCTGCGCAACCCGGACAAGAGCAAGCTGTCCAAGCGCAAGAATCCCACGTCGATCACCTTCTACGAACGCATGGGCCTGTTGCCCCAGGCGCTGCTGAACTACCTCGGCCGCATGGGCTGGTCCATGCCCGACGAGCGCGAGAAGTTCAGCCTGGCGGAGATGATCGAGCACTTCGACCTGTCCCGTGTGTCGCTGGGCGGGCCGATCTTCGACATCGAGAAGCTCTCCTGGCTGAACGGCCAGTGGATCCGTGAGCTGACCGTGGAGGACTTCGCCAAGGAAGTGCAGAAGTGGGCGCTCAATCCCGAGTACCTGATGAAGATCGCCCCGCACGTGCAAGGCCGCGTGGAGAACTTCAGCCAGATCGCTCCTTTGGCCGGTTTCTTCTTCAGCGGCGGTGTGCAGCTGGACGCCAAGCTGTTCGAGCACAAGAAACTCGATGCCACCCAGGTCCGCCAGGTGTTGCAGCTGGTGCTGTGGAAGCTCGAAGCGCTGCGCCAGTGGGAGAAGGACCGCATCACCGCGACCATCCAGGCCGTGGCCGAGCACCTGGGCCTCAAGCTGCGTGATGTGATGCCGCTGATGTTCCCGGCGATCACCGGCCAGGCCAGTTCAGTGTCGGTACTCGACGCCATGGAAATCCTCGGTGCCGACCTGTCGCGCTATCGCCTGCGCCAGGCCCTGGAGCTGCTGGGCGGTGCGTCGAAGAAAGAAGCCAAGGAGTGGGAAAAGATTCGCGACGCCATCGGCTCCTGAGTTCTTTCCTACACTGAAAAAGGCCGGATGCCGCAAAGCTCCGGCCTTTTTCATACCGGCATCGTTGATTGTGGACGTACCGGAGGAGGGCGGGCGAGCCGCGGATTTCGCCGGCCGGAAACCGCGGCGGTCACTTAAGTGATTGTTCTGTGGGAGAAAAAAATAAGAAATCTGAAAAAATGTTGTTGACAGGGGTTCGCCTCGCCCCTAAGATGCGCCCCGTTCCAGCGACGAACTGAACTGACAGGGCGAAGCGGAACGATAGATCCAGCGGTACTTTGGGGCTATAGCTCAGCTGGGAGAGCGCTTGCATGGCATGCAAGAGGTCGACGGTTCGATCCCGTCTAGCTCCACCAAATTACCAGTAGGCTTCGTTTGTCCGAACGGAGCTGAAATCGAAGGTTTTGCGTCCCCTTCGTCTAGTGGCCTAGGACACCGCCCTTTCACGGCGGTAACAGGGGTTCGAGTCCCCTAGGGGACGCCACTATTCCAGCGACGATGCGTTCGCGTCGTCAGCCAGAGTCATCTGGGGCTATAGCTCAGCTGGGAGAGCGCTTGCATGGCATGCAAGAGGTCGACGGTTCGATCCCGTCTAGCTCCACCAATTTCCCAAACGGGATGAAGCCAGAATCCACCGCCTGGTGGGTTTCTTCGAAGGATATGTCCCCTTCGTCTAGTGGCCTAGGACACCGCCCTTTCACGGCGGTAACAGGGGTTCGAGTCCCCTAGGGGACGCCATTTTTATCGCTCTGCGATGCCTATAGGGCCACTGAGACTTTCAGTGGCCCTTTTGTTTTTTCCCTTCCGAAAAAGCTTCCTCCGACCAGTGGTCGCGCGTTCTGCTTGCTGATTTTTATTATGGGAATAATATTCTATCCATAATATTTCCCCGAGCGAGAACCCAGCCATGAGCGACAAGAAAGCCCAGACCCGCGAACGCATTCTGTCCGCTGCCACCAGTGCGTTGCTGCAGCGCGGGCCTGTTGGCCCCAGCGTGGGCGAGGTGATGTCGGCGGCAGGGCTGACGGTGGGGGGCTTCTATTCGCACTTCGAGAGCAAGGACGCGCTGATGCTCGAGGCGTTCCGGCAACTGCTCGCCAAACGCCGCGAAGGGCTCAAGCGCTTCGATCCGCAGTTGAGCTTCGCCGAGCGGCGGGCGCTGACGGCGCAGTTCTACCTGTCGCGCAAGCATCGCGATACCGAAGAGGAAGGCTGCCCGATCCCCAGTTCGCTGAACGAGGTGGCCAATCTGCCGGAAGAATTCCGCCAGACCCTGGAAGAACACGTGGAGCTGATGGTCGCGGCGCTGGCCGGCCGCCCCGAGGAAATCGACTCCGTGCTCAGCGACATGGCCCTGATGATTGGCGGATTGGCGCTGGCCCGAGCCCTGGGCAGCGGAGACCTGTCCGATCGTGTCCTGCGTGCCGCGAAGAAGGCGGTGATCTGAGGAGGTGCGGAAATGAATGGTCTCAACTGGGTTCGAGGCATCAATGCCACCCTGGGGCGCGTCGCGCCGGAATGGGCGGCGCAGCGCATGCGGCAGTTGTTCGTGACGCCCAACGGGTATTCGCCGCGCGACTGGGAGCTGCCGTTGCTGGCCAGCTCCGAGCGCGTCACCTTGCGCTTTGGCCTGTCCGCGTTGCGCTGGGGGGAGGGCCCGGCCGTGCTGCTGATGCACGGTTGGGAAGGGCGGCCCACCCAGTTCGCCACGCTGATCGAGAAGCTGGTGGGCGCCGGTTACGGCGTGATTGCCCTCGATGGCCCAGGCCATGGTCGCTCGCCCGGACAGGAAGCGGATATCGTGCTGTTCGCCCGCGCCCTCCTGGAAGCGGCCGGCGAGCTGCCGCCGCTGCGTGCCGTGATCGGCCATTCCATGGGCGGTGCCAGCGCCCTGCTGGCGACGCAGATGGGCTTGCGCACCGAGACGCTGGTGACCATCGGCGCACCGAGCAATGTGCTTGGCGTCCTGCGCGGCTTCTCCAGAATGGTCGGGCTGCCGCCGCTCGCACGTTCGCGCTTCATCCGCATGATCGAGGGGCGCACGGGAATTGCCGCCAGGCAACTGGACGTCGCGCGCTACCAGCTGGATTTCCCCGGCCTGGTGGTGCACGCCGAGGATGACCAGTACGTGCGCGTGGGCGAGGCCGCCGCCATTCACCAGGCCTGGCCGCGTAGCCGACTGTTGCGCCTGCCCGCCGGCGGGCACCACCGTGTGTTGGCGGATGCCGTAGTCACCGAGGCGATCCTCGAACTGTTGGAGGAAGCCGAGATGCCACTCCCCCTGGCGCTGGTTTCCTGAAACATTCAGCAGGCTGATAACGGCGGCTACAGGCCGCCGTTTTCGTTGAATGATGGCCCGTTGCGGGTCGTCAGGTTTGCCGTGCTGGCGTAGACTTTCGGGCATTTCCGGCCGCCCCGGCCTGGGCGCGAGGTCTTGCGCACGCGGGCGGTCGATGGGGGAAGCATGAATCTGTCGCTGGATTGGGTGCTGCAGAAGGCACGCCCGGTCATGCCGGTGCTGGTGATCGACGATGTGGCGCTCGCCGCTGACCTGGCGCACACGCTGTATGACGGTGGCGTGCGGGTGCTGGAAGTGACCCTGCGGACGCCGCAGGCGCTGGATGCGGTCGCGGAGATCCGCCGCGAGCTACCGGAAATGATCGTCGGTGCCGGCACCCTGATCCACACCGAGCAGTTCCAGGAAGCCCGCGATGCCGGTGCCCAGTTCGCCGTCAGCCCCGGCTGCACGCCGCGGCTGGTGGCCGCTGCCGACGATGCCAAGCTGCCGTTCCTGCCGGGCGTGATGACGCCGTCGGAAGTGCTCGTCGCGCTGGAGTACGGCTACCGCTCGCTGAAGCTGTTTCCCGCCGATGGCAACGCCGCGATCAAGATGCTCAAGAGCCTGAAGGCGCCCTTCGCCGGCATCCGCTTCTGTCCGACTGGCGGCATCACCCAGGAAAACCTGCTCAACGTGCTGCGCCTGCCTAACGTCGCCTGCGTCGGCGGCACCTGGATCGCGCCGCCCAGCCTGGTCCGCGCCCGCGCCTGGGACCAGATCACCCAATTGGCCGCCGAGGCGATCGCGCTGGCCGCAAGCCTGGAGCATGCTTCATGAGTTGGCAGTTGCCCGACCCGTTCGTCATCGATATCGAGGTCAAGTCCGAGGACATCGACGGCCTCGGTCACGCCAACAACGCTGTCTACGTCAGTTGGCTGGAGCGCTGCGCCTGGCGCCACTCCCAGAGCCTGGGGCTGGACCTGGCCGAGTACCGCCGGCTGGATCGCGCCATGGCCGTGGTGCGCCATGAAGTGGACTACCTGGCCGCTGCCTACGAAGGCGATCAGTTGCAGTTGGCGACCTGGATCGTCGAGTCCGACCAGCGCCTGAAGATGACCCGCCACTTCCAGCTGATGCGTCCCGCCGATGCGGTGACGCTGCTGCGCGCACAGACCACCTTCGTCTGCATCGAGCTGTCCAGCGGCAGGCCCAAGCGCATGCCGGCCGAGTTCATCGAAGGCTACGGCCGCGCCCTGCTGCCGGCGGCAAACGTCGCAACGGGCGCGTGATCCGTCGCGCTGCGCTTTTCCCGGCGCGGCGCATTCCCTACAATCCGCGGCCTTCGCCATTTCCCGAGATTTTTCCGTGCAGATCGCCCTGGCCCCGATGGAGGGGCTGGTAGATGACATCCTGCGCGATGTGCTGACCCGCGTCGGCGGCATCGACTGGTGCGTCACCGAATTCATCCGCATCAACGACCGACTGTTGCCGCCGTCGTCCTTCCTGGCGCTCGCGCCGGAGCTGGCGCACGGCAGCAGGACCCGCGCCGGCGTGCCGATGCGTGTGCAACTGCTCGGTTCCGACCCGCAACTGCTGGCGGAAAACGCCGTGCAGGCCTGCGAGCTGGGTGCCCCGGTGATCGACCTGAACTTCGGCTGCCCGGCGAAGACGGTGAACCGTTCCCGTGGCGGCGCGGTGCTGCTGAAGGAGCCCGAGCTGATGTTCAGCATCATCGAGGCCGTGCGCCGTGCGGTGCCGGCGCACATCCCGGTGACCTCGAAGATGCGCCTGGGCTATGACAGCCCGGACGGCGCCATCGACTGCGCCCGCGCCCTGGCCGACGCCGGCTCAGCCCACGTGGTGGTCCACGCGCGGACCAAGGCCGACGGCTACAAGCCGCCGGCGCATTGGGAATGGGTGGCGAAGGTCGCCGATGCGGTAAAGGTGCCGGTGTTCGCCAACGGCGAAGTCTGGACCCTCGAGGATTACCACCGTTGTCGCTCCATCAGCGGTGTGGCCGATATCATGCTCGGCCGCGGGCTGGTATCACGCCCCGATCTCGCCCGGCAGATCGCCGCCTGGCGCGATGGCCGCGAGGTGGTGCCGATGCCCTGGTCCGAGGTGCGCGTGCTGCTCGACGACTTCTGGCGCCAGGCCCGGCGCAAGCTGGCGCCACGCTATGCGCCGGGGCGGCTGAAGCAGTGGCTGGGGATGCTCACCCGCAGTTATCCCGAAGCCGTGGAGCTGTTTGCCCAGGTGCGCCGCGAGAATGATTGCGATGTGCTGGATCGGATGCTCCAGGTCGAGATCGAAGCAGCCGCCTGATCTGCTCTTCGTAGGAGCGAGCTTGCTCGCGAACGCGGTTCCTCCCGGCACATCGGTGTTGGGCGGTTCGCGAGCAAGCTCGCTCCTACAGAAAAACGCTTAGCGGCCGCCGCTGACGTCGACGAAGCTGCCGGTGGAGTAGCTCGCCTCGTCCGAGGCGAGGAACAGGATCGCCCGCGCCACTTCCGCGGCCTCGCCGCCGCGCCCCAGCGGAATCGCCGATTGCAGGCGTTCCACGCGGCCCGGCTCGCCACCACTGGCGTGGATTTCGGTCCTGATCAGCCCTGGTCGCACGGCATTCACGCGGATGCCTTCTGCCGCCACTTCCTTGGCCAGGCCGATGGTCAGGCTGTCCACCGCGCCCTTGGCGGCGGCGTAGTCGATGTACTCGTTGGGCGAGCCCAGGCGCGAAGCCATCGACGAGACATTGACGATGCTTCCGCCGTTGCCGCCGTGCTTGCGCGCCATGCGTCTGATCGCCTCGCGACAGCAGAGGAAGGTGCCGGTGACATTCACCGCGAACACCCGCTGCAGGCGTGCCACGTCCATGTCTTCGAGGCGCATCTGGCGCTCGAGGATGCCAGCGTTGTTCACCAGTGCGTCGAGACGGCCGAAGTGTTCGTCCACTTCGCGGAACAGTCGCAGCACGTCTTCCTCGTTCGCCACGTCAGCGGCGAAGGCGCGTGCGTCGCCTCCGGCCCTGGTGATCTGTGCGACCAGCGCCTGGGCCGCTTCCTGCTCGCGGCGATAGTTGAGCGCCACGGCGAAGCCGCGTTCGGCAGCGAGCAGCGCGGTGGCAGCGCCGATGCCGCGACTGGCGCCAGTGATCAGCATGACCTTGTCCATGGAAAATCATCCTGTGGCGAAGGGGGCTTGAAATGGATTCGGGCAGCCCAATCTATGTTCCTGCGGGAGGCCGAAGACGGGTCCCGCACCGGAGTTCTGATGTCAGGCTCCCGATCATACCTTGCTGAAATTTTCAGGAGATTCGCAATGAGCAACGTCCTTTCCCTCGCCCCGCTGTTCCGCCAGTCCGTTGGCTTCGATCGTTTCAATGATCTGTTCGAATCCGCCCTGCGCAGTGAAAGCGGCAGTTCCTACCCGCCCTACAACGTCGAGAAGCATGGTGACGACCAGTACCGCATCGTCATCGCCGCCGCCGGCCTGCAGGAGGAAGACCTGGAGCTGCAAGTGGAGCGCGGTGTGCTGACCGTCCATGGCGGCAAGCGCGAAAAGGCTTCCGAGAGCGTCACCTACCTGCACCAGGGCATTGCCCAGCGCGCCTTCAAGCTGTCGTTCCGCCTCGCCGATCACATCGAGGTCCAGGGCGCATCGCTGAAGAACGGCCTGCTCAGTGTCGAGCTGGTACGCATCGTTCCGGAAGAGGCCAAGCCCAAGCGGATCGCCATCAACGGCCAGAACCCGGCCATCGAAGGCTGAGAGGCGCCCCGGTACTAGCCGGGCCGTAGCCGCAAAGCAAAACGCCCGTCTCGCAGGAGACGGGCGTTTTCGTTGGTACCTCGATCGGCTGCCGATCAGGCTTTCTGCTGGTCCGGCAATGGTGCCGAACGATTGCGCCACCAGGCGATGACGATGGCCGCCATCAGCACGAAGCCCAGGTAGCCCATGGCCGGGTAGACCAGACCCACCAGCTTGACGAAGCCGACCTGGCTGGCGATGAAGGCGAGCACCACCGCGACCACGGTGGCAACGCGGAACGGCACGCCATAGGCGGCGCAGCGTGCGGCCAGGGTGTAGGCGAAACCGCTGGTGGTGCAGTACAGCTTCACCAGCAGCAGGGCGAGCATCACGTCGCCGAACCAGGGCGCGATGTTGTTGCTCAGCAGCAGGGTGGGAATGGCGCTGCCGCCGATCACGTCGATCTGCACCAGCATCACCAGGGCCATGGCGAGAATCAGCACGCCGACGCCGATACCGCCGAATACTCCGCCCATTGCCGCGGTGCGCAGGTTCGCCACGCTGCCGCCCATCACCACCACGGCCGCCGCGGTGGCGGCGACGTTGTAGGAGACGTAGAGCAGCGCACCGAGCAGCCAGTTGGGCGCCGGATGCGGCACGGCCTGGGCAATCTGCTCCAGCTCCGCCAGCGGCTTGTGGATATGCGTCAGCGCGTAGATGGCGATGATCGCCACGATGATCATCAGTACCGGGGTGATCAGGCTCATCAGGGTGATCACCCGCTTCAGGCCCAGGCACACGGTGATGATGGTCAGCACGCCGAGGACCATCCCGCCGATGGAGTGGCCGATGCCCAGTTGCTGTTCGAAGGAGGAGTTGGCGCCGGCGAACATCACCACCATGGTGCCGAACAGGAAGAACGTCAGCATCAGGTCGACGACGCGGCCCAGCGGCTTGCCACAGATGTACTCCATGGCTTCCTTGTGCGACTGGGTCTGCAGGCGGCTGCCGATCTGGTAGAGGTTCATCAGCAGGAAGGCGAACAGTGCCAGCGCCACCAGCGCGCCCGCCAGGCCCATGATGCCGAAGCCGCCGAAGAACTGGAGGATCTCCTGGCCCGAGGCGAAGCCGACGCCCACCACCAGGCCGATGTAGGCTCCGCCGAGCTTGAGACTGGTTTTCATGATCGAGACTCTGTTGTTGTTATGCGAGCGGCCCCGCTCGCGGCGGGGCCGAAAGGGGTCACGCTGCGCCGACGTAGGCCTGGATTTCCACCTCGACATCCACGCCCAGCGCCAGGGCCGAAGCCACGCAGGAGCGTACCGGCAGGCCCTGGTCGAAGTAGCGCTTGTACACCTCGTTGAAGCCGGCGAAGTGCGTCATGTCGGACAGCCACACGGTGGCCTTCACCACCTGGGAAAAGTTGGCGCCGCAGGCTTCCAGGCTCTCGGCGATGCGGGTCATCACCGCTTCGGTCTGGGTCTGGATGTCACCCTTCACCACCTGGCCGTCGGCGGTCATCGGCACCTGGCCGGAGAGGAACAGGAAGCCACCGGCCTTCACGGCGCGGGAGAAAGGGAAGGGCAGGGTGCTGGGAAAACGCTGGATATCGCTCATGGGTAAGTCTCCGGGGGAATTCAACGCAGGCGCGCCGGGCTCAGGCGCTGGGGGTCGACGCCTTCCAGGCGCAGGGATTCGGGGAGCGGCTGGCCGAGCAGCAGCGACTGGGCCAGGCGCGAGACGCCGTCGGCGGACTGGATGCCGTAGCCGCCCTGGGCGGCCAGCCAGAAGAACGCCGGGTTCCGGGCATCGCTGCCGATCACCAGGTCGCCATCACTGACGAATGAGCGCAGGCCGGCCCAGCTGTGGTTCGGCCGGCGGATCGCCAGGGTGGTGTGCTCCTCGATGTGGTGCACGCCGATGGCGATATCCAGCTCTTCGGGCTGCACGTCCTGGGCCTGCACCGGATCGGCATTGGCGGGCGAGCCGAGCAGTTGGCCGGCGTCCGGCTTGAAGTAGAAGCTTTCATCGATGCCGATGACGGTCGGCCAGCGACTGACATCGACACCTTCCGGCACGGCGAAGGTAAAGGCGGTGCGCCGGCAGGGTTGCAGGCCGACGGGGCGGATGCCGCAGCGCTCGGCCACATGGTCGGCCCAGGCGCCGGCAGCGTTGACCAGTTGCGCGGCCTGTATGACTTCGCCATGGCTGAGTTGCAGCGTCCAGCCGCCATCATTCGCGTATCGGGCGGAGAGCAACTCGCGGTTGCAGCGCAACTCGCCGCCACGCTGGCGCAGCGCGCGCAGGTAGCCCTGGTGCAATGCATGGACGTCGAGATCGCGCGCATCTGCCTCGTAGAGCGCGCCGATGATCGCGTCGGCGCGCAGCACCGGGAGGAGCTCCAGCGCCTGTTCGGTACTGATGCGCTCGACACCGGGCGTGGCTTCGGCCTGGTTCAGCCGCTCGATGTCCTCGGGGCCGCCGACGTACAGGCAGCCGCGCGGGGTGAGGATCGGGTGCTCGCTGAAACCTGCCGGTGGATTCTCGTAGAAGGCGCGACTGGCGCGGGTCAGCGCCTGGATCTGCGGCGTGCCGTAGGCCTCCATGAACATTGCCGCGGAGCGCCCGGTGGCGTGGTAGCCGGGCTGCTCTTCGCGTTCCAGCACCAACACCTTGTGGGTCTCGCTCAGGCGGTAGGCGAGAGAAGCACCGGCAATGCCGGCACCGATGATGACGAAATCGAAATGGCTCACTGCAAGGGCCTTCTGCCGGTATTCTCTTATGTGAGAAATCTAAGATATGAGAATTTTTGCGCCAAAGGCAAGGCCCGGTAAACTTTCGTCGGCCCCCTCACGAGATGTCCCATGAGCGAAACCGCGCAGATACTAGCCAAACCCCAGCAACTGGATCGAGACGAAGTCGGTGCGCGCCTGCGGGCGGTTCGCAAGCAACAGAAGCTGACCCTGAAACAGCTCTCCGACCTGTCTGGGGTGGCGGTTTCCACCCTGTCGAAGATGGAGTTGGCGCAGGTCGCGGTGAGCTATGACAAGCTGGCCGCCGCCGCCCGCGCCTTGCAGGTGGATATCGCCCAGTTGTTCCGCCCATTGCCGCCCGTCGGAGTGCTGGCGGGACTGAAGACGTTCGTGAAGACCCGTGTCGATGACGCTGGCGGTTACGACACCGGGGGCTACGAGTACTACCCCATCGCCGGTGATTTCCCGCAGCGCAGCATGACGCCACTGTACGCGCGCATCTTTGCCCGCGAAGTGGGCGAGTTCGATGATTACGTCCGCCACCCCGGCCAGGAGTTCGCCATGGTGGTGGCCGGCCGCGTGCGCATCCAGTTCGAGACAGGCGAGTCGGTAAGCATCGGCCCGCGTGAGACGGCGTACTTCGACAGCAGCGTCGGCCACCTCTACCTCAACGACGGTGAAGCCGACGAGGCGCAGGTGATGGTGGTGATGTCGGAGTTGCGGCCCGCCGAGTAGCGGGCCTTACGTCACCTGTTGTGAGTCGCGCCGGGGCAGCAGGGCGATGAAGTCCTCCAGCGGCACCGGGCGGCTGAACAGGTAGCCCTGGTACAGGTGGCAACCCTGTTCGGTCAGCAGCGCCAGCTGTTCGGGGGTTTCCACGCCTTCGGCCACCAGTTCCAGCCCGAGGCTGTGGCCCATGGCGATGATGGCGCGGACGATTTCCGCGTCGTTGCTGTCGTTGGGGGCGTCGCGCACGAAACTCTGGTCGATCTTCAGGCTGTCCACCGGCAGGCGCTTGAGGTACGTGAGCGATGAGTAGCCGGTGCCGAAGTCGTCCATGGCGAACCGCACGCCAACCTCGCGCAGGCGTTCCATGCGCGCGATGGTGTCGTCCAGTTGCTGGATCACGATGCCCTCGGTGATCTCCAGTTTCAGCAGGCTGGCTGGCAGCCTGGTCTTGTGCAGTAGCGCCAGCAGGCGCTCGACGAAGTCGCTCTGGCGGAACTGCCGCGGGCTGATGTTCACGCTCAGGCTGAAATTCTCGATGTCGATGCGGCCCTCGGCGAGCAGCTGCGCGCCGGTGCGGCAGGCCTCCTCGATGACCCACTGGCCGACCTCGACGATCAGCCCGCTGTCTTCCAGGACGCGGATGAAGCTGGCCGGCGATTGCGGGCCACGAGTCGGGTGGCGCCAGCGCAGTAACGCCTCGGCACCGACGATACGTGAATCGCGGGTGTCCACCTGCGGCTGGTAGTGCAGGTTGAATTCACGCCGGGCGAGGGCCATGCGCAGGCCGTTCTCCAGGCGCAGGCGCTCGCTGGCGGCCTGCTGCATGGATTCGTGGAACAGCTGCACGGTGTTTCGCCCGGCGTCCTTGGCGCGGTACATGGCAATGTCGGCGCGCTTGAGCAGGTCGTCGGGGGTCGCGCCGTCGTCGGGGATCAGCGCGATACCGATACTCGGGGTGATCTGCAGGCGGTGGCCGTCCAGCAGCATCGGCTCGGCCAGCAGGTCGCGCAGCTTTTCCGCCAGTTGCCGCACTTGCTGCGCGGTCTCCAGGCGGCTGCCCTCGATACCGGTGATCAGCACCACGAACTCGTCGCCGCCCAGGCGCGCCACGGTGTCTTCCTGGCGCACGCTGGCTTCCAGGCGCGCGGTGACCATCTGCAGGATGGAGTCACCGACCGAGTGGCCGAGCGAGTCATTGATGTGCTTGAAGTGGTCGAGGTCGAGGAACAGCAGCGCGCCGCGCAGGCTGTGGCGTTGCAGCAGGGCGATCTGCTGCTTGAGGCGATCCATCAGCAGGGCGCGGTTGGGCAGGTCGGTCAGCGCGTCGTGGTAGGCGAGGTGCTGAATGCGCGCCTCGGCCTCGCGCAGTTCGCTGGTGTCGCGGGCGGTCAGCAGCAGGCAGTTCACGCCGCCCAGCTCGATCGGCTCCACCGACACGTCCACCGTCTTGATCGTGCCGTCGCGGTGGCGGCCGCGCATTTCCAGGTGGTGGACGAAGCCGTCGCGGTTCAGCGCGGCGATCATGTTCAGGCGCTCGTCCGGGTCGGCCCAGATATTGATGCCCAGGGCGGTCTGCCCGATCACTTCGTCGGTGCGGTAGCCGGTGAGGCGGTGGAAGCCTTCGTTGACTTCGATGTAGCGGCCCGTCTCGCGTTCGGTGATGGTGATGGCGTCGGGGCTGGAGTGGAACGCCTTGGCGAACTTTTCCTGGCTGGCCTTGAGCGCCGCCTCGGCCTGCAGGCGCCGGGTGACGTCGCGGAAGCTGGAGAGAATGCACAACTGGCGGTCGACCCAGATCAGCCGGCTGGCGACCATGCAGGTGATGGTCTGGCCCTCGCGGGTGAGGAACTGCACCTCGACGTTCTGCAGCGAGTGGTCGCGCATCAGTTGCTCGAACAGTCGCGAGCGCTGGTGGTGGTCGGCCCAGAAGGCGACCTGGTGGGATGAGCGGCCGATGATGTCCTCGGCGAGCCAGCCGAAGGTGCTGCAGAAACTGGGGTTCACTTCGACGAATTCGCCGTCGCGCACCCTGGACACGCAGATCGGGTCAGGGCTGCCCTGGAACAGACTGGCGAACTTCTCCTCCGAGGCCTGCAGGCTGCGCTCGCGCAGTACGCGCTCGGTGATGTCGAGCAGGGTGCCAGCCATGCGCAACGGCTTACCGTGGGCATTGCGGTACAGGCGTGCGCGGCTTTCCAGGTAGCGGACTTCGCCCGAGTCGAGCTGGGCACGGTAGGTGAACTGGTAGTCGTTCTCCGGCCCGCGGGCCAGCCGCGCGTAGGCCTGGCGCATGCGCTGGCGGTCGCTCTTGTCGACGCAGGCGAAGAATTCGCCGAAGGGCCCGTGGAAATCCCGATCAGGCAATTCGTGCAGGACGGCAGCGCGGGCCGAGCCGTAGAGCAGGCCGCTGGGAATGTGCCAGTCCCAGATGCCCAGTTGCGCGGAATCCAGGGCCAGGTCGAGGCGCTCCTGGCTGTCGCGCAGGGCCTGTTCCTGGGCGCGCACGTGGGTGATGTCGCGTACCGTCAGGACCAGGCAGGGCTGCTCGTCCAGTTCGATCTGGCAGCCGTAGACGCGGGCACTGCGGATCTCCCCGGTGCGCGTCAGCAAGGTGACTTCGAAACCGTCGAGTTGCTGTTCGGCGGCCATCCGCTCGAGCATGCGCTGGCGCTCGTCGAGGCTGCGCCACAGGCCAAGCTGCACGGACGTGCGACCAAGCGCTTCCTCGCGACTCCAGCCGAAGCGGTCGACGAAGCTGGCATTCAATTCGAGGAATTTACCGCTGTCGCGGTCGGTGATGACCATGGCGTCAGGCGCGGTATGAAAGGCCTTGGCGAACTGGTCCTGGCCGTCGGTGGCGAACGGGGGCGTACGCGGGGCGCGGTTCATGCGGCGCTTCCCCGATGGCTGGCGGCGCCGGTCAATCGAGGCCGGCTAACGCGAGGTGGCGTGCGGACGGGCATTCGGGCCCCTTCTTCTAGTTCTGTCAGAACAATAGAGGTTAGGCCGCGACAGGCGCAAGCCCGGCCGCCTGGGCGTCGAGCAGGCGCATGAAGGCCCGCGCGGCGTTGGATAGGGTGCGCTCGGTGTGCAGGATGTAGCCCAGTTGGCGACTGAGCTGGATGTCCTGCAGCGGCAGGCGGACGACGCTGTCATCGAGCATGGTGCGCGGCAGGACGCTCCAGGCCAGGCCGATGGAAACCATCATCTTGATGGTCTCCATGTAGTTGGTGCTCATGCCGATGTTCGGCGTCAGGCCTTCGGCTTCGAACATGCGCCGCACGATGTGGTGGGTGAAGGTGTTGCCGCCGGGGAATACCGCCGGGTGCCGCGCCACATCGGCGAGGAACACCGGGCCCTGCACGGACAGCGGGTGCTCCGGGGCGGCGACGAAGTCCAGCGGGTCGTCCCATACCGGCACGGCGCGCACGGGTTCGGCGGTTTCCGGGGCGAGGGTGATCACGGCCAGTTCGGCGCGGCCATGGAGAATCTCTTCGTAGGCCACTTCCGAGTCACAGAACTGGATGTCCAGTGCCACCTGCGGGTGGGCCTTGGTGAAAGCGCGCAGCAACGGCGGCAGGCGGTGCAGGCCGATGTGGTGGCTGGTGGCCAGGACCAGACGACCGCTGACCTCGCCATTGAGGTTGGTCAGTGCCCGACGGGTATCGTCCAGCACGCTGAGAATCTGGTAGGCGCGCGGCAGCAGGGCGCGCCCGGACTCGGTGAGCGTCACTTCGCGGCCAACCCGGTCGAACAGGCGCACGCCCAGCTGGTTTTCCAGGGCGGCGATGCGTTTGCTCACCGCCGGCTGGGTCAGGTGCAGGCGCTCGCCGGCTTCGGAGAAGCTGCCGGACTCGGCGATGGCGAGGAAGGTGTTGAGGCTGGTCAGGTCCATCGGGGCGGCTCCAGGCGTCAGGTGTCAGGCTGCAGGCAACAGCGGGCGGAGCGTTTTTGCCTGCAGCTTGAAGCTTATAGCTTGTCGCATTCCTTATGGGAATCCTTCGGATGAAAAATATGAATTTGAGTTATTCGGTGCCTTTCCATAGGATCATCCCCACAAGCCCAAGGGGCATAGAAAGACGCTGATGAGGACTCTCTGATGGCCGGCAAGACGCTCTACGACAAACTCTGGGAAATGCACGAGGTGAAGCGCCGTGACGATGGTTCGTCGCTCATCTACATCGACCGTCACATCCTTCACGAAGTGACCTCGCCGCAGGCTTTCGAAGGCCTGCGCCTGGCCGGCCGCAAGCCGTGGCGCATCGATGCCAACATCGCCACCCCGGACCACAACGTGCCGACCACCCAGGTCGAGCGCAAGGGCGGCCTCGCGGCCATTGCCGACGAAGTGTCGCGCATCCAGGTCCAGACCCTGGACGAGAACTGCGATGACTTCGGCATCCTCGAATTCAAGATGAACGACATTCGCCAGGGCATCGTCCACGTGGTGGGCCCGGAGCAGGGCGCGACCCTGCCGGGCATGACCGTGGTCTGCGGCGACTCGCACACCTCGACCCACGGCGCCTTCGGCGCGCTGGCCCATGGCATCGGCACCTCCGAAGTGGAGCACGTGCTCGCCACCCAGTGCCTGGTCGCCAAGAAGATGAAGAACATGCAGGTTCGCGTGGAAGGCAAACTGCCCTTCGGCGTGACCGCCAAGGACATCGTCCTCGCAGTGATCGGCAAGATCGGCACCGCGGGCGGCAACGGCCATGCCCTGGAGTTCGCCGGCAGCGCCATCCGCGACCTGTCCATGGAAGGCCGCATGACCATCTGCAACATGTCCATCGAGGCAGGCGCCCGCGTCGGCATGGTGGCGTGCGACGAGAAGACCGTCGAATACGTGAAGGGTCGTCCGTTCTCGCCGCAAGGCAGCGATTGGGACAAGGCCGTCGAAGCCTGGAGCGACCTGGTTTCCGACGCCGATGCGCACTTCGACACCATCGTCGAGCTGCGTGCCGAGGACATCAAGCCGCAGGTCAGCTGGGGCACCTCGCCCGAGATGGTCCTGGCCGTCGACCAGAACGTGCCGGACCCGGCTGCCGAGGCGGATGCGGTCAAGCGCGATTCCATCACCCGCGCCCTCAAGTACATGGGCCTGAACGCCAACCAGGCGATCACCGATATCCAGCTGGACCGCGTGTTCATCGGCTCCTGCACCAACTCGCGCATCGAAGACCTGCGCGCCGCCGCCGCCGTGGCCAAGGGCCGCAAGGTCGCCGCTACCGTGAAGCAGGCGCTGGTCGTACCGGGCTCGGGCCTGGTGAAAGCCCAGGCCGAACAGGAAGGCCTGGACAAGATTTTCATCGAAGCCGGCTTTGAGTGGCGTGAACCGGGCTGCTCCATGTGCCTGGCGATGAACCCGGACCGCCTGGAGAGCGGCGAGCACTGCGCTTCCACCTCCAACCGCAACTTCGAAGGCCGCCAGGGCGCCGGTGGTCGTACCCACCTGGTGAGCCCGGCGATGGCCGCCGCGGCAGCCGTGACCGGTCGTTTCATCGACGTACGTGAATTGATGCAGGCCTGAGGAGACCAGAGATGAAAGCATTCACCCAGCACACCGGTCTCGTCGCGCCGCTCGACCGCGCCAACGTCGACACCGACCAGATCATCCCCAAGCAATTCCTCAAGTCGATCAAGCGCACCGGCTTCGGCCCGAACCTGTTCGACGAGTGGCGTTACCTGGACGTCGGCCAGCCGAACCAGGACAACTCCAAGCGCCCGATCAACCAGGACTTCGTTCTCAACTTCCCGCGTTTCCAGGGCGCCAGCGTGCTGCTGGCCCGTGAGAACTTCGGTTGCGGCTCCTCCCGCGAGCACGCGCCGTGGGCGCTGGACGAGTACGGCTTCCGCACCGTGATCGCGCCGAGCTTCGCCGACATCTTCTTCAACAACAGCTTCAAGAACGGCCTGCTGCCGATCATCCTGAAGGACGAAGAAGTGGACGAGCTGTTCGCCCAGTGCGAAGCCACCGAGGGTTACCAACTGACCGTCGACCTCGCCGCGCAGACCGTGACCCGTCCGGACGGCAAGCAGTACAGCTTCGAGGTGGACGCGTTCCGCAAGCACTGCCTGCTCAACGGCCTGGACGACATCGGCCTGACCCTGCAGGACGCCGACGCCATCCGCAGTTTCGAAGGTGGTTATAAACAGCAGCAGCCCTGGTTATTCCGCGACGCCTGATGGCGCCGCAGCAGCCGCAAGCCAAGGAGACAGTCATGACCGAGAGTCGTCACGAGCAAGTGGTCCAGCGCCAGTTCGGCGCCCAGGCCAGCGCTTACCTGACCAGTGCCGTACACGCCCAGGGCGAGGAATTCGCCCAGCTGCGCGAGCGACTGTCGGCGACTAACGGTGCGCGCGTGCTGGACCTGGGTTGCGGGGCAGGGCACGTGAGCTTCAACGTCGCGCCGCTGGCTGGCGAAGTGGTGGCTTACGACCTGTCCCAGCAGATGCTCGACGTGGTGGCTTCGGCCGCCGCCGAGCGCGGCCTGGGCAACATCGCCACGCGTTGTGGCGGCGCCGAGCAGTTGCCGTTCGAAGAGGGCGAGTTCGACTTCGTCTTCAGCCGCTATTCCGCGCACCACTGGCGGGATGTTGGCCAGGCGCTGCGCGAAGTGCGCCGGGTGCTCAAGCCGGGTGGCGTGGCCTGCTTCATCGATGTCGCAGCGCCCGGCTTGCCTCTGCTGGACACCTATCTGCAGACTGTCGAGGTCCTGCGCGACACCAGCCACGTGCGTGACTACTCGCCGTCGGAGTGGGCGCGCTTAGTGGGCGAGGCTGGGCTTGCGGTGACCGCTGCCAAGCGTCAGCGCCTGCGCCTGGAGTTCACCTCCTGGGTCGAGCGCATGCGTACGCCCGAAGTGATGCGCCAGGCCATTCGTGCCCTGCAGCTTTCGATGGGCGACGAGGTGCGCGAGTATTTCGAGATCGACGCCGAGGGTTCTTTCAGCACTGACGTGCTGGTGCTCTGGGCAATCAAATAACGGCTGCAGGCGGCAGGCTACAGGCAGTAAGAAAAAGCCTGTGGCCTGAAGCCTGCGGCCTGCAGCTTTTTCCGAAGGAAAACATTTCATGAGCAAACAGATTCTGGTTCTTCCCGGCGACGGTATCGGCCCGGAAATCATGGCCGAAGCGGTCAAGGTGCTGGAGCTGGCCAACGACAAGTTCGCCCTGGGCTTCGAGCTGACCGAAGACGTGATCGGTGGTGCCGCCATCGACAAACACGGCGTACCGCTGGCCGACGAGACCCTGGAACGCGCGCGCAACTCCGACGCTGTGCTGCTGGGCGCCGTGGGCGGCCCGAAGTGGGACAAGATCGAGCGTGACATCCGCCCCGAGCGCGGCCTGCTGAAGATCCGTTCGCAACTGGGCCTGTTCGGCAACCTGCGCCCGGCCATCCTCTACCCGCAACTGGCCGATGCCTCCAGCCTGAAGCCCGAAGTGGTCGCCGGCCTGGACATCCTCATCGTCCGCGAGCTGACCGGCGGCATCTATTTCGGCCAACCGCGCGAGCAGCGCGTGCTGGAGAATGGCGAGCGCCAGGCGTACGACACCCTGCCGTACAGCGAAAGCGAAATCCGCCGCATCGCCCGCGTCGGCTTCGACATGGCCCGCGTGCGTGGCAAGAAGCTCTGCTCGGTGGACAAGGCCAACGTCCTGGCTTCCAGCCAGCTGTGGCGCGAAGTGGTCGAGGAAGTCGCCAAGGACTACCCGGATATCGAGCTGTCGCACATGTACGTCGACAACGCCGCCATGCAGCTGGTCCGCGCGCCCAAGCAGTTCGACGTGATGGTCACTGACAACATGTTCGGCGACATCCTGTCGGATGAGGCTTCCATGCTCACCGGCTCCATCGGCATGCTGCCTTCCGCCTCGCTGGACTCGAACAACAAGGGCATGTACGAGCCTTGCCATGGTTCCGCGCCGGACATCGCCGGCAAGGGCATCGCCAACCCGCTGGCGACCATCCTCTCGGTGTCGATGATGCTGCGCTACACCTTCAATGAAGGTGCTGCCGCCGACGCCATCGAGAAGGCCGTGAGCCTGGTGCTCGACCAGGGTCTGCGTACCGGGGATATCTGGTCCGAAGGCTGCACCAGGGTCGGTACCCGCGAAATGGGCGATGCGGTAGTCGCGGCTCTGCGGAATCTGTAATCTGTTCGGCTCGCTCGTTCCCGCACTTTTGTAGGAAGGCGGGAACGACGGCCCTCTAAATATTTGAAGGTGTAGTAGCGATGAAGCGTGTAGGTCTGATCGGTTGGCGTGGCATGGTGGGTTCGGTGCTCATGCAGCGGATGCTGGAAGAGCGGGACTTCGACCTGATCGAGCCGGTGTTCTTCACCACCTCCAATGTGGGTGGCGAAGGTCCGTCCATTGGCAAGGACATTGCCCCCCTGAAAGACGCCTACAGCATCGAGGAACTGAAAACCCTCGACGTCATCCTGACCTGCCAGGGCGGCGACTACACCAGCGAAGTCTTCCCCAAGCTGCGCGAAGCCGGCTGGCAGGGTTACTGGATCGACGCTGCTTCCAGCCTGCGCATGCAGGATGACGCGGTCATCGTTCTCGACCCGGTCAACCGCAAGGTCATCGACAACTCGCTGGATGCCGGCACCAAGAACTACATCGGCGGCAACTGCACCGTCAGTCTGATGCTGATGGCCCTGGGTGGCCTGTTCGAGGCTGGCCTGGTCGAGTGGATGAGCGCCATGACCTATCAGGCGGCCTCGGGCGCCGGCGCGCAGAACATGCGCGAGCTGATCAAGCAGATGGGCGCCATCAACGCCTCCGTCGCCGATGACCTGGCCAACCCGTCCAGCGCCATCCTCGACATCGACCGCAAGGTCGCCGAGGCCATTCGCAGCGACGCCATGCCCACCGAGAACTTCGGTGCGCCGCTGGCCGGCAGCCTGATCCCGTGGATCGACAAGGAACTGCCCAACGGCCAGAGCCGCGAAGAGTGGAAGGGCCAGGCCGAGACCAACAAGATCCTCGGTCGCTTCAAGAACCCGATCCCGGTCGACGGCATCTGCGTGCGCATCGGCGCCATGCGTTGCCACAGCCAGGCGCTGACCATCAAGCTGAACAAGGATGTGCCGATGGCCGACATCGAAGGCCTGATCAGCCAGCACAACCCGTGGGTCAAGCTGATCCCCAACCAGCGTGAAATCAGCATGCGCGAACTGACTCCGGCGGCCGTTACCGGCACCCTGAGCGTTCCGGTCGGCCGTCTGCGCAAGCTCAACATGGGCTCGCAGTACATCGGCGCCTTCACCGTCGGCGACCAGCTGCTGTGGGGCGCTGCCGAGCCGCTGCGCCGCATGCTGCGTATCCTGCTGGAGCGCTGATCCACCCCGCGTGACCTCGCAACGCCGGCCCAGTGCCGGCGTTGTGCTTTCTGGAGCACGAGAAGTTCCGGTTGTGTAGGTGAACCGCCGCACAAAAACGCCAGTCCGTCTGGCTGCCGGTACTTTGGCGCCAGTTTCTGTGACGCACCCGGAAAAGCCACCGGGAACCAGTCGCTATCCTCGCAGCCCGTCCATGGGGACAGGTTTCGGCGCGCCTTTTCGTGCCGGCCGACGGCAAGCAAGCAGCGGGGGAGAAAATGGCTCGGTTACACAGATTGTGGTTGGCGACGGCGGTGGCGGCAGCCTTCATGCCGGGCATGGCGGGCGCACTGGAACTGGGCGACATTTCCTCGCGCGCGGCGCTGGGGCAGACCCTTTCGGCCAATATCGACCTGCGTGGCACGGCAGACCTGAGCTCCGAGGAAGTCGTGGTCAGCCTCGCCTCGGCAGAAGACTTCGAGCGCCTGGGGGTGGATCGCAATGTGGTCACCAGCGGGCTGAAGTTCACGCCCGACCTCGGCGGGAATGGCCGTGGCGTCATTCATGTCAGCTCGTCCAAGCCGATTCGCGAGCCCTACGTGAATTTCGTCCTGCAGGTCGTCTGGCCGCAGGGGCGTCTGGTGCGCGAATTCACCCTGTTGCTGGACCCGCCGACCTATGTGGCCAGCCCGGTGGTGCCGCCGGCCATCGCGCCGATTGCCGCAGTGCGCGCAGCGCAGGCGCAGCCGCTGGCACCGTCGGTGGCCAGCGCGCCGGCCGCGGACAGCTATCGGATCCAGCGCAATGACGCGCTGTGGGACATCGCCTCGCGCAATCGCCCGTCCATCAGCGTCTCGGTCATGCAGACCATGGCGGCGATCCAGCGGATGAACCCGGATGCCTTCGTCGACGGCAACATCAACCGCATCAAGGTCGGCCAGGTGCTGCGTCTGCCCAGCGAACAGCAGGTTCGTGAGCAGACCCATGCCCAGGCAGTGGCGCATGTGGAAACCCAGAATTCGCAGTGGAAGGCCAAGCGCAATCCGGAAACGGCCCAGCAGGGGCGGCAACTCGACGCCACCCACAAGGCCGAGGCGGGGAGTGCGCCGGCAAAGGCGGAAGAGCGCGACAACCTGCGCCTGGTCTCCGGCCAGCCAGGCAAGGACAAGGGCAAGGTCGACGCCGAGCAGCTCGCTGTGGCCCAGGAGGGTCTGGACAGTGCGCGCCGCGAGGGCGAGGAGCTGCGCAGCCGGATTTCCGACCTGGAAAGCCAGACCCAGAAGCTGAACAAGCTGATCGAGCTGAAGGACTCGCAGATCGCCGGGCTGATCGCGCGTCTGGCCGAGCAGGATCGCGCCAAGGCCCAGGTCGCTTCACCTGCGGGCAACCCCCAGGCTGCGGCGGAAGTCGCCCAGGCATCCGCACCGCTGACCGCCCAGGCGGCGGATGGCGCGCCGCACCCCTGAGCTGCGGCGATAGGCGGCGGGGCCCTCGATTGCTTCGCCGCCGGTGGGGGCAGTAAAGTGCTGCGCTACTTTTCCCACCGATTGTGAGACCCCGATGCCTGAAACACTCGACATTGCCGTAGTTGGCGCCACAGGACTCGTTGGCGAGGCTTTGGTCGAACTGCTGGAAGAGCGCGACTTCCCCGTCGCCAATCTGTATCTGCTGGCCAGCGGTGAATCCGCCGGCAAGTCGATAGCCTTCCGTGGGCGCAACATCCGGGTCGCCAAACTCGATGAGTTCGACTTCGCCAAGGTGCGCCTGGCCTTCCTCTCCGTGGGCGCCGAAGCCGCCGCCGACTGTGCTGCCCGTGCCGGCGCGGCCGGCTGCAGCGTGATCGATCTCAGTGGTGCCTCGCTGAACAACACCGCTGCACTGCTGGCCCAGGCCTGCGTGAACGGCGATGCCGTCGAAACCCTGTCGCTTCCCGCGCTGATTGCCGCTCCGGCGGCACCGGCCGCCGAGGTTGCCGAAGTGCTTGCCGCGCTGCGTGGCGTGCTGGAGCTTCGCCAGGTGAATGTGGCCGCCTGCCTGTCCGCTTCCGCCCTGGGGCGCGAGGGTGTGCAGGAACTGGCGCGGCAGACTGCCGAGCTGCTCAATGCCCGCCCGCTGGAGCCGCGCCTGCTGGATCGCCAGTTCGCCTTCAACATGCTGGCGCAATTGGGCGCTGTCGATGCGCAGGGTTATTCCGCGGTCGAGCGGCGCATCGCGGCAGAGCTCTCGGTACTGTTCCCTGAACTGAAGGGCGGCCTGAGCGTGGCCTGCAGCCTGGCACCGGTGTTCTTCGGTGATGCCCTGATGCTGTCCATCAAGGCTGCGGCGCCGATCTCGCTGTCCGCCGTCAGTGCCGCGCTGGAGGCAGCCGAAGGCATCGAGGTGGTGGAAGACGACTACCCGACTGTCATCGGCGATGCACAGGGGCAGGATAGTGTCTACGTCGGTCGCCTACGGACCGGTCTGACAGAT
This sequence comes from Pseudomonas sp. GD03903, assembly GCF_029840045.1. Classification (NCBI taxonomy): domain Bacteria; kingdom Pseudomonadati; phylum Pseudomonadota; class Gammaproteobacteria; order Pseudomonadales; family Pseudomonadaceae; genus Pseudomonas; species Pseudomonas sp. GD03903. The sequence continues at coordinate 57,616 of NZ_JAOCBT010000021.1, forward strand.
TCGTGCGAACTGAATTTGTGGATTGCGTCAGATAATGTGAGAAAAGGCGCAGCCCTAAATGCTGTGAACTTGGGCGAATTGTTGATAAAACACTATCTGTAAAAGATACTTACCGAATATTTGAAGAAGTATTCTAGCTTGGCAATACTGGCCGGGAACGTCGCTGACAGGGGAGAGCACCACCGTGAAAACGGAGGGTGTAGTGGGCAGCGGCGCCCGATAGACGTCGTTCTAATCCAGAAAAAAGCTATTAAAACAAGGGATTAATATATGGTCCGGCTTCGTAAACTGGTGCAGGCAATCGCAGCTGCTTCGGCACTGACCTCGGGCATGGCGCATGCGCTGGGGTTGGGAGACATCCACCTGCGTTCGGCACTGAACCAGCCGCTGGACGCCGAGATCGAACTGGTCGAAGTTCGTGACCTGTCCTCGGCCGAGGTAATCCCGAAGCTGGCTTCGCCGGAAGACTTCAGCAAGGCTGGCGTCGACCGCCAGTATTTCCTGACCGGGCTGAAGTTCACTCCCATCGTCAAGCCGAACGGCAAGAGCGTCATTCGCGTGACCTCCGACCGGCCGGTGCAGGAACCCTACCTCAACTTCCTCGTGGAAGTGCTCTGGCCCAATGGCCGGTTGCTGCGTGAATACACCGTGCTGCTGGACCCGCCGCTGTACTCCCCGCAGACCGCTGCCGCGGTGCCGCGCGCGCCGATGGCGGCGCCGGCTCCGGTGGCGCGTCCGGCCGCCACGGCAGCACCGCGCCCGTCGGCCGCTGCCGCGCCGCGCCCCGCTGCGGCGCCTGCGCCGTCTCGTCGCCTGGAAGGCAACGAGTACCGTACCGGCAAGAACGACACCCTCTGGGAAATCGCCGCGCGTGCGCGCCCGGATGGCAGCGTTTCCGTGCAGCAGACCATGCTGGCGATCCAGGACCTCAACCCCGATGCCTTCCTTGGCGGCAACATCAACCGCCTGAAGAGTGGCCAGGTACTGCGCCTGCCCGATGCGGAGCAGATCAAGGCGCGCACCCAGCCGGCAGCGGTCACCGAGGTCAACCAGCAATACACCGCCTGGCGTGAAGGCCGCAGCTTGCCCACTGGCGGCGCTCGCCAGCTGGACGCCACTCCGCGCGCCAATGCCGGTAACGCCCCGGCCCAGGCTGATAGCAAGGACAGCCTGCGCCTGCTTTCCGGCGAAAACGGCAAGGCCAAGGGTGGCGACAAGGGCAGCAAGGACGGTCAGGCCGTCGCTGACAAGTTGGCCGTCACCAAGGAAAGTCTCGACAGCACCCGTCGCGAGAACGACGAGCTGACCAGCCGCATGACCGATCTGCAGAGCCAGATGGACAAGCTGCAGAAACTCATCGCGCTGAAGGATGCGCAGCTGGCGAAGCTGCAGAGCGAACTGGGCAGCGACAAGTCCGCCGCCAATGGCGCGGCTGCCGTGCCTGCTCCGGTGCCGGGTGCCGATTCGGCCGCCCAACCGGCTACTCCGCCGGCTCCTGCGGTAGCAGAACAACCGGCTGCACCGACCCCGGGCGGGGATGCGGGCACGCCGCCAGCCCCGGCTGCCGAAGCACAACCGGCTCCGGCTCCGGCACCAGCCCCGGCTCCTGCTGCGCCGGCCCCCGCGCCTGAGGCGCAGAAGCCGCAACCTGCTCCCGCTCCCGTCGCGGTGCCGGTCGAGCAGGCCGAGACCAGCTTCATCGACGAGATCCTGGCCAACCCGATCTGGCTGGGCGCCATCGCCGGCAGCGCGCTGCTGGCGCTGCTGGTCCTGCTGATGATCATTTCCCGCCGTCGCGCCGCCAAGGAGCAGGAAAGCCTTGCTGCCTACGCCGGTGACGACGAGCCGCACCTGGACGATGACCTGGCCCTCGCCGGCAGCGAACTCGACACCCTGGACGTACCGCAGGCCGCCGAAGTCGCCGCCCCGGCGCAAGCTGCGCCCGAGCGTGTTGCCGCGCAGACCAGCGACGCGCTCGGCGAAGCGGATATCTACATTGCCTACGGCCGCTTCAACCAGGCCGCCGAACTGCTCCAGGGCGCCATCTACGACGAGCCGCAACGTGCTGACCTGCGTCTGAAGCTGATGGAGGTCTATGCCGAGATCGGTGACCGCGAAGGTTTCGCCCGCCAGGAAAACGAGCTGCGCGAAATCGGCGGTGCCGAACCGCAGGTCGAGCAACTGAAATCCCGCTACCCGGGCATGGTCACCCTCGCTGCCGTAGGTGGCGGGCTGGCTGCTGCCGCGGCGGCTGCCGATGATGAGCATGACCTCGACGGCTTCAGCCTGGACGACTTTGCCATCGATACCCCCAGCGCCGCTGCAGAGCCTGCTGCTCAGCCCCACGGCGATCTGGACGATGCCTTCGACCTGGCGCTCGATGACCTCGACCTGGGCGAAGACAAGCCGGCCGCCCCGGCCGCGCAGCCGAGCGATGAGCTGTCCTTCGGCAGCTTCGATCTGGACGACAGCCTGAGCCTGGGCAACTCGCCGGCCGAGGCGCCGAGCGCGAACAAGGTCGAGGACGACTTCGCCTTCGACCTGGACCTGCCGGAAGAGCCGGCTGCCAAGGTCGAGGCTCCATCGCTGGTCGACGATCTGAGCGATTTCTCCCTGGACCTGGATAGCGACCTGGAGAAGGACGCGCATTCCACCCTGGCTTCGGCGGAAGATGACTTCCTGCTGAGCCTGGACGATGACACTGCCTCGTTGTCCGGCGTGAGCCCCGAGGAGTTCAGCCTGGATATCGACAGCAAGGCACCTCAGGTCGATGACCTGCCGGATGACTTCGACCTGTCCCTGGCGGATGACCAGCCGCTGCCGGCCAAGGCCGATGACAGCTTCGCTGCGCAACTGGACGAAGTGAGCGCCGAACTGGATCGCCTCTCCGCGCAGAACGACGAACCCAAAGCGCCAGTCGCACCGCCGGTTGAAGACAGCTTCGCCGCTGGCGACCTGGACCTGCCGGGCGAGGCTGCCGACGACGAGGACGATTTCGACTTCCTCTCCGGCGCTGACGAAGCGGCTACCAAGCTCGACCTGGCGCGTGCCTACATCGACATGGGCGACACTGAAGGCGCCCGCGACATCCTCGACGAAGTACTCACCGAGGGTAACGACAACCAGCAGCAGGAAGCGCGTGAACTGCTCGGGCGTATCGCCTGAGCCGGAAGGCTCCATATAGATGATTGAAGCAGTACTCTCAGCGGCGGCCGATTCGGCCGCCGTTGGCGTTTCCAGGATTGCCCTGGGCGTCGAATTCAAAGGCTCGCGTTATCGCGGCTGGCAGCGCCAGGAGAATGGTGTGCCAACCGTGCAGGGGGCGCTGGAAAAGGCCCTGTCCCGGGTGGCTGATCACCCCGTTTCGTTGATGTGCGCGGGGCGCACTGACGCGCTGGTGCACGCGAGCGGGCAGGTGGTGCATTTCGATACCACCGCCGAGCGCTCGCTCATCGCCTGGGTCATGGGCACCAATGCCAACCTGCCCAACGATATCAGCGTGACCTGGGCCAAGGTGATGCCGGCACATTTCCATGCGCGCTTCAGCGCCATGGCACGGCGCTACCGCTATGTGATCTACAACGACCAGATCCGCCCGGCGCACATGGCCGAGGAGGTCACCTGGAATCACCGTCCGCTGGACGCTTCGCGCATGCGCGAAGCGTCCCGGGCGCTGGTCGGCGCCCATGATTTCACCTCGTTCCGTGCCGTGCAGTGCCAGGCCAAGTCGCCGGTGAAAACCGTGCATCACCTCGAGGTGATCGAGCACGGCCGCTTCATCGTGCTGGATATTCGCGCCAACGCCTTCCTGCACCACATGGTGCGCAACTTCGCCGGTGTGCTGATGACCATCGGCGCCGGTGAGCGGCCGGTGGAGTGGGCGGCCGAAGTACTGGAGGCGCGAGATCGCCGCGCCGGGGGTGTCACCGCGCACCCTTACGGGCTGTACCTGGTGCGCGTGGAATACCCGGAGGAGTTCGTGTTGCCCGAGCGCTACCTGGGGCCACATTTCCTTTCAAGTTTGCCGGATGTCGTTGGCTGACGTTGCCAGGGTCATTTGCTACCATCGATCGATCACTTGCCTGAAGGTTGCTGCATCTTGTCTGCCGTTCGCATCAAAATCTGCGGTATTACCCGAGTCGAGGATGCCCTGGCGGCCGCCGAAGCGGGCGCCGACGCCATCGGCCTGGTGTTCTACGCCAGGAGTCCGCGGGCAGTGAGCATCCAGCAGGCGCGGGCAATCGTTGCGGCGTTGCCGCCCTTCGTCAGTACCGTCGGCCTGTTCGTCGATGCCAGTCGCTGCGAGCTGGGGGAAATCCTCGATGCGGTGCCGCTGGATGTCCTGCAGTTCCATGGCGACGAAACGCCGGAGGCCTGTGCGGGCTGGCACAAGCGTTACCTCAAGGCCTTGCGCGTGAAACCGGGCGACGACGTGGCGGCGCAGATCGCGAACTATCCGCAGGCCAGCGGTTTCCTCCTCGATACCTATGTGGAAGGCGTCCCTGGCGGAACCGGGCTGGCCTTCGACTGGTCACTGGTGCCGCAGGACGTACAGCGTCCGTTGATTCTGGCCGGCGGCCTGACGGTCGCCAACGTGGCCGAGGCGATCACCCAGGTGCGCCCCTATGCCGTGGACGTGAGCGGCGGGGTGGAGGCAAGCAAGGGCATCAAGGATGCGCAGAAGATCCGCGACTTCATCGCCCAGTGTCGTTCGGTGGCGTGACGCGGAATCTTCATGTGACGACGAGCGGCCTGCCGCCGTCCACTACCCAATCGCTGCACGGCAGCGTTTGGGACTCGTCGGTGGCTGTCGCCGGCGACCCAGTGGTGTATTCATGGCGACGCCCTCGGGCGGCGCCTTTGTTTGCGAGGGGTTCCAGCCTTGAGCTCGGAACCGCGACGATGAATTTGCTCAGGGGCACGCGCAACCCATCGCGCCGCGTCCCTGCACTGGAGACGAGAGCATGAGCAACTGGCTGGTAGACAAGCTGATCCCTTCCATCATGCGTTCCGAGGCGAAGAAGAGCTCGGTACCGGAAGGCCTGTGGCACAAGTGCCCGTCCTGCGAGGCGGTGTTGTACCGTCCGGAGCTGGAAAAGACCCTCGACGTCTGCCCCAAGTGCGATCACCACATGCGCATCGGCGCCCGCGCGCGCATCGATATCTTCCTCGATGAGGAAGGTCGCGAGGAGCTGGGCGCAGAGCTGGAGCCGGTCGACCGTCTGAAGTTCCGTGACAGCAAGAAGTACAAGGATCGCCTGACCGCTGCGCAGAAAGACACCGGCGAGAAGGACGCGCTGATCTCCATGAGTGGCAAGCTGATGGGCATGCCGGTCGTGGTCAGCGCCTTCGAGTTCTCCTTCATGGGCGGCTCCATGGGCTCCATCGTCGGCGAGCGCTTCGTGCGCGCTGCCAACTACGCCCTGGAAAACCGTTGCCCGATGATCTGCTTCTCGGCCTCGGGCGGTGCGCGAATGCAGGAGGCCCTGATCTCGCTGATGCAGATGGCCAAGACCTCCGCTGCACTGGCTCGCCTGCGCGAAGAAGGCATTCCGTTCATCTCCGTGCTGACCGACCCGGTCTACGGCGGCGTTTCCGCCAGCCTGGCGATGCTCGGCGACGTGATCGTCGGCGAGCCGCGCGCGCTGATCGGCTTCGCCGGCCCGCGGGTGATCGAGCAGACCGTCCGCGAGAAGCTGCCCGAAGGCTTCCAGCGCAGCGAGTTCCTGCTGGAGCACGGCGCCATCGACATGATCGTTCACCGTGCCAAGCTGCGTCCGCGCCTGGCCAAGGTGCTCGCCAAGTTCACCCACACTCCAAGTACCGCGCTCGCAGGATGACCCAACGTACCCTTGCCGACTGGCTCAGCTACCTCGAACAACTCCACCCCACGGCAATCGACATGGGGCTGGATCGCTCCCGTGAAGTAGCCGGCCGGCTTGGCCTGGGGCGTCTCGCGCCCCGCGTGGTGACCGTCACCGGTACCAACGGCAAGGGTTCCACCTGCGCCTTCCTCGCGGCGATGCTCGGCGAGCAGGGCCTGCGCGTTGGGGTCTATAGCTCCCCGCACCTGCTGCGCTACAACGAGCGCGTGCTCATCGATGGTCTTGAGGCCAGCGATGAGGCGCTCTGCGAGGCGTTCGCCGCCGTCGAGGCGGCGCGTGGCGAAATCTCCCTGACCTACTTCGAGATGGGCACCCTCGCGGCCTTCTGGCTGTTCGAACGCGCCAACCTCGATGCCGTGGTGCTGGAGGTCGGCCTGGGTGGACGCCTGGATGCGGTCAACCTGATCGACTCCGATGTCGCCGTGGTCACCAGTATCGGCATCGATCACACCGACTGGCTGGGCGACACCCGCGAAAGCGTGGCCTCCGAGAAAGCCGGCATTTTCCGCGCCGGCAAGCCCGCCGTGTGTGGCGACCTGGAGCCGCCGGCACCGATCCTGGAGCAGACTCGCCAACTGGGTTCACCGCTGGTCCTGCGCGGCCGCGATTTCGACCTGGCGATGGGCGAGGGCGACTGGCACTGGCGTGGTCGCTCCGCATCGGGCGAGGCGTTGTCGCTGCACAATCTGCCGCTGCTTGACCTGCCGATGGAGAACGCGGCACTGGCCTTGCAGGTCTACGCCCTGCTGGACCTGCCGTGGCAGCACGAGCAACTGGTCGCCGCGCTGCTGCGCACTCGTGTTACCGGGCGCCTGGATCGCCGCACCGTGCAATGGCACGGCGAAGAGCGCCACTTGCTGCTCGACGTCGGGCATAATCCGCACGCATCGCAATACCTGGCCAGCCGTCTGCGTGCAGCGCCGCCCCAGGGCGTGCGCCATGCGGTATTCGGCCTGTTGGCGGACAAGGATCTCGACGGCGTACTGGAACCGCTGCTCGGCTTGGTGCAGGATTGGGCCGTTGCACCACTGCCCACCGGCCGCAGTCGTCCTGTCGAGGAACTGGAAGCCGCGCTTCAGGCGCGCGGGGCGCAGGTCAGTTGCCACGGCGACATTGCCGCGGCGCTGGTAGCGCAGTGCGATGCAGCGGGCACTGATGACGAGATTCTGGTGTTCGGATCGTTCTACAGCGTGGCGGATGCCCTGGAGTGGCTCGCCAAGGCTGCTCAATAAGCTGCTCAATCAAGTACACCTAAGGGGAGTTGTGCATGGCGTTGCTCGATAAGGGGCTCAAGCAGCGGGTAGTCGGAGCGCTGGTGCTGCTGGCGCTGGCGGTCATCTTCCTGCCGATGCTGTTCTCCCGCGAGGACGATGTGCGCCAGGTGGTCGTCGAGGCGCCCGTGATGCCCAAGCCGCCGGCCATGCCCACGGTCGAAGTGCAGCCCACCGAGGTTCCCGAGCCGCAGGCCGAGGATGCGGAGAATGCCGTGCCACCGGCCGAAGCTGCGCCGGCGCAGGCGCCTGCCGCGCCTATCGCCAGCCTGCCGACCCAGCAGGCGCAAGCGCCACAACCCAAAGCTCCGGCCCCGCAGCCCGTCGCACCCAAACCTGCTCAGCCAGCGCCCCAGGCTGCCGCTGCGGCCGCACCGGCGCAGCAGCCAGCGCAGCGCCTGGACAGCAACAATCTGCCGGTGAGCTGGTCGGTACAGCTGGCCAGCCTGTCCAATCGCGCCCGCGCCGATGAACTGCAGAAGTCCCTGCGCAGCCAGGGTTACAACGCCTATGTGCGCAGCTTCGACGGCATGAACCGGGTGTTCGTCGGCCCGGTGGTCGAACGCGCCGAGGCGGACCGCCTGCGCGACCAGTTGGGCAAGCAGCAGAAGCTCAATGGCTTCGTGGTGCGCTTCCAGCCTGAACGTGGCTGAGCTGGTTCGTTAGCTTCACTCAATCAGCCCCATGGCAAACTGGGGCTCTTCTAAATCGAAGGCCTCTGCTAAAATGCGGGGCCTTTCCGTTTCTGGGCCGCAACGTGGCATTTACCTGGGTCGATTGGACGATGATCGGCATCATCGTCATTTCCAGCCTGATCAGCTTGAGCCGTGGTTTCGTCAAGGAAGCCCTGTCGCTGGTCACCTGGATCGTAGCCGGTGCGGTCGCCTGGATGTTCGGCGGCGCGCTGGCCGAGCATCTCGCACCCTATATTCAGCTGCCCTCGGGGCGCGTCATCGCTGCTTGCGCTCTGCTTTTCGTCGTCACGCTGCTGCTCGGCGCACTCGTCAATTTCCTCATCAGCGAGCTGGTCCGGGTGACCGGCATGTCCGGCACCGACCGTGTGCTCGGCATGGTCTTCGGTGGCGCCCGCGGGGTGCTGCTGGTGGTGCTGCTGGTCGGCCTGCTCAGCCTTGCGCCGGTGCAACAGGACCCGTGGTGGCAGCAATCGGTGCTGATGCCGCATTTCCTGATGGTCGCCGATTGGTCGAAGAACTTCATTCTGACGTTTGCCGGGCAGTGGATGTCCGGCGTTACCATCACTCCGCCATCTGGAGTGGGGTCTCTGCTGCCGGCCCAGTGACGGGCAGGCAGAGGCGACGGGAAGCCGTCGCCGCTACGGCAGGTCCGGTGGATACTGCCGAATAAGGATTTGTTTTAGCCTGAACACCAACTAGGGGTTGCGTCGCATGTGTGGCATCGTCGGTATCGTGGGCAAGTCGAACGTCAATCAGGCGCTGTATGACGCCCTCACCGTTCTCCAGCATCGTGGCCAGGACGCTGCGGGGATCGTCACCTGTCAGGACGACCGTCTGTACCTGCGCAAGGACAACGGCCTGGTCCGTGACGTCTTTCAGCAGCGTCACATGCAGCGCCTGGTCGGCAAGATCGGCATCGGCCACGTGCGCTACCCCACTGCGGGCAGCTCCAGTTCCGCCGAGGCCCAGCCGTTCTACGTCAACTCGCCGTATGGCATCACCCTGGCGCACAACGGCAACCTGACCAACGTCGAGCAACTGGCCAAGGAAATCTACGAATCCGACCTGCGCCACGTGAACACCAACTCCGACTCGGAAGTGCTGCTCAACGTGTTCGCCCATGAGCTGGCGGTGCGCAACAAGCTGCAGCCCACCGAGGAAGACGTGTTCGCCGCCGTTGCCGGCGTGCATGCCCGTTGTGTCGGCGGCTATGCCGTGGTGGCGATGATCACCGGTCACGGTATCGTCGGTTTCCGCGATCCCCATGCGATCCGCCCGATCGTCTTCGGCCAGCGTCACACCGAGAACGGCGTGGAATACATGATTGCCTCGGAAAGCGTGGCGCTGGACGTCCTCGGCTTCACCCTGATTCGCGATCTCGCGCCGGGCGAAGCGGTGTACATCACCGAGGAAGGCAAGCTCTATACCCGCCAGTGCGCGGCCAACCCGCAGTACTCGCCGTGCATCTTCGAGCACGTCTACCTGGCGCGTCCGGACTCCATCATCGATGGCATCTCGGTCTACAAGGCCCGCCTGCGCATGGGCGAGAAGCTGGCCGACAAGATCCTCCGCGAGCGTCCGGATCACGACATCGACGTGGTCATCCCGATCCCGGACACCAGCCGCACCGCCGCGCTGGAACTGGCCAACCGCCTGGGCGTGAAGTTCCGCGAAGGCTTCGTGAAGAACCGCTACATCGGCCGTACCTTCATCATGCCCGGCCAGGCCGCGCGCAAGAAATCGGTGCGCCAGAAGCTCAACGCCATCGAGCTGGAATTCCGCGGCAAGAACGTGATGCTGGTGGACGACTCCATCGTGCGCGGCACCACCTGCAAGCAGATCATCCAGATGGCCCGCGAGGCCGGCGCGAAGAACGTCTACTTCTGCTCCGCCGCTCCCGCCGTACGCTACCCCAACGTCTACGGCATCGACATGCCGAGCGCCCACGAGCTGATCGCGCACAACCGCAGCACCGAGGAAGTCGGCGAGCTGATCGGCGCCGATTGGCTGGTGTATCAGGACCTGCAGGACCTGATCGAATCCACCGAGGGCGGCAAGATCAAGATCGAGCACTTCGACTGTGCCGTGTTCAATGGTGAGTACGTTACCGGCGACGTCGACGAGGCCTATCTGAACAAGATCGAGCAGGCGCGCAACGATGCGACCAAGACCAAGGTCGCCGCCGTCAGCGCCATCATCGATCTGTATAACGACTGATCTAGAAACGAATAGGGAGAGCAGGGCATGGCTCAGGATTGGGAAGCCGGCCGGCTGGACAGCGACCTCGAGGGCGTCGGTTTCGACACCCTGGCGGTGCGCGCCGGCCAGCGCCGCACCCCGGAAGGCGAGCACGGCGAAGGCCTGTTCACCACTTCCAGCTACGTGTTCCGTAGCGCCGCCGACGCGGCTGCACGTTTCGCCGGTGAAGTGCCGGGCAACGTCTATTCGCGCTACACCAACCCCACGGTGCGCACCTTCGAGGAGCGCATCGCTGCGCTGGAAGGCGCCGAGCAGGCGGTGGCCACCTCCACCGGCATGTCGGCCATCCTGTCCCTGGTGATGAGTCTGTGCAGCGCTGGTGACCACGTGCTGGTCTCGCGCAGCGTGTTCGGCTCGACCATCAGCCTGTTCGAGAAGTATTTCAAGCGTTTCGGTATCGAGGTGGACTATCCGCCGCTGAGCGACCTGAAAGCCTGGGAGACGGCGTGCAAGCCGAACACCAAGCTGTTCTTCGTCGAATCGCCGTCCAACCCCTTGGCCGAGCTGGTGGATATCGCCGCGCTGGCCGAGATCGCCCATGCCAAGGGCGCGCTGCTCGCCGTGGACAACTGCTTCTGCACCCCGGCATTGCAGCAGCCGCTGAAGTTGGGTGCGGATGTGGTGATCCATTCGGCGACCAAGTACATCGACGGCCAGGGTCGCACCATGGGCGGCGTGGTGGCGGGTCGCCGCGCGCAGATGGAGCCCGTCGTCGGCTTCCTGCGCACCGCCGGCCCGACCCTCAGCCCGTTCAACGCCTGGATCTTCATCAAGGGCCTGGAAACCCTGCGCGTGCGCATGCAGGCCCACAGTGCCTCCGCCCAGCAAGTCGCTGAATGGCTGGAGCAACAGCCGGGCGTCGAGCGCGTCTATTATTCCGGGCTGCCCAGTCATCCGCAGCACGAACTGGCCAAGCGTCAGCAGAAGGGCTTCGGTGCGGTGGTGAGCTTCGAGGTTAAGGGCGGCAAGGACGCGGCGTGGCGCTGCATCGATGCCACCCGGATGATTTCCATCACCACCAACCTGGGTGACACCAAGACCACCACCGCTCACCCGGCCACGACCTCCCACGGTCGCCTGTCGCCGGCCGAGCGCGAGAACGCCGGTATCCGTGACAACCTGATCCGCGTCGCCGTAGGCCTGGAGGATGTCGACGACATCAAGGCCGACCTGGCGCGAGGCTTGGCTGCGCTGTGAGCATGGCGGACATCCTTGGCAACGGCCGCGTCGTCCTGGTAACCGGGGCGGCGCACGGCATTGGTCTGGGCATCAGCGCCTGGCTGGTCGCCGAGGGCTGGCAGGTGGTGCTGGCGGACATCGACCGCGAGCGTGGCCCGAAGGTGGCTGCGGCGCTGGGCGAGCGTGCCAGCTTCATCGCGCTGGATGTGGCCAATGAGGGGCAGGTTGCCGCGGCCGTTGCCGAGCTGATCGGTCAGTTCGGCCGCCTGGACGCGTTGGTGAGCAATGCGGCCATCGCCAGGCCGCACAACACCGCCCTGGAGAGCCTCGGCCTGAACGAGTGGAACCGCACCCTGGCGGTGAACCTCACCGGGCCGATGTTGCTGGCCAAGCACTGTGCGCCGTACCTGCGTGCGCACAGCGGTGCAATCGTCAACATTGCTTCGACCCGTGCGCACCAGTCCGAGCCGAACTCCGAAGCTTACGCAGCGAGCAAGGGCGGCCTGCTGTCGCTGACCCATGCCCTGGCCGGCAGCCTGGGGCCGGATATCCGCGTCAACGCGATTTCTCCCGGCTGGATTGATGCCCGTGACCTGCGCGAGCGCGAGGCCGAGCCGCTGACCGAGCTGGATCATGACCAGCACCTGGTCGGTCGCGTTGGTACGGTGGAGGACGTCGCAGCAGCGGTATCCTGGCTGATCGGCGACGGCGCCGGCTTCGTCACCGGCCAGGAGCTGGTGATCGATGGCGGCATGACGCGCAAGATGATCTACCTCGACTGAGAGTCGAGCGTGGAAGAGGAGGGCGGCCCGCGGGTCGCCCTTTTTCTTTTGTGGCTCTCCGACTCCGGGGGTGGGCTGTTCGCGAGCTGCACCGAGGTCGCTGACCGCACACCGAACTTTTTTTGCGGGAAATGAAAAAAATTTCAATCAGGGCATTGACTTAGGATTCGCCGGCTGTAGAATGCGCCCCACTTCGAGACGAAGGGTGATTAGCTCAGCCGGGAGAGCATCTGCCTTACAAGCAGAGGGTCGGCGGTTCGATCCCGTCATCACCCACCACTCTCGCAGTTACGCGCAGCGGTAGTTCAGTCGGTTAGAATACCGGCCTGTCACGCCGGGGGTCGCGGGTTCGAGTCCCGTCCGCTGCGCCATTTCCCCCTCCTTGGTTCCTACCCCGAACCAGCTTGTCGAGTGATTCACTCCAGGCGCAAGGAGGTTGCTGTACCGGACGAAAGTCCAACCGACACGCAGCGGTAGTTCAGTCGGTTAGAATACCGGCCTGTCACGCCGGGGGTCGCGGGTTCGAGTCCCGTCCGCTGCGCCATATTCGAAAGCCCTCAGGTAGCGATACCTGGGGGCTTTTTCGTTTCCGTCCGAAAATTCCTGGTGCTGTTCTGTAAGACGCTGTCACAGGTCGTTCACTTTCAGCGTCTAGCTTTTTTCCCATGGTCTTTGCTAAAACCGGATCGAACGGTCAGGAGAAAGCCAATGGACGACTATCAGGAAGAGCTGCTCGAACTGCACGCCGTGGAACAGGATCTGCCGGAGCCGGCCGACGACGCCACGGAGATGTGATCAGGCGCTGTGGCGCTGGGCGCGGCGGAATTCCCCGGGCGTCTGCCCGCTCCAGCGCTTGAAGGCGCGCTGGAACGCCTCGGCGGAGGCGAAACCGAGCAGATAGGCGATCTCGCCGAAGGCCAGGTCGGTGTCGCGGATGTAGATCATCGCCAGGTCGCGGCGCGTGTCGTTGAGGATGCTGCGGAACTGCGTGCCTTCCTCCGCCAGCTTGCGGCGCAGTGTCCAGGTTGGCAGCTTGAGGCGGGCGGCGACTTCCTCTAGGTCCGGCTCGCGTCCGTTGAGCATCGGGCCCAGCAACTGGGCGACACGCTCGCGCAGGCTGCGTGTGCGGGTCAGTTGCTCCAGCTCCTTCTCGCAGATATCCAGCAATTGCCGCCAGGTGCTCGGACAGTGGTCCGGATTGCCGCGCGCCAGGGCCGACTGGTCCAGGCGCAACTGGTTGTGCTCGGCACCGAATTCCACCGGGCAGCCGAGCATCTCCTCGAAGCGTGATGCCCAGGCCGGCGCCGGGTATTCGATCTCGATCTTCTCCGGGCGCAGCGGCTGTGCGCCGATGCTGCCGAGCATGCTGACCCAGCCAGCCAGCACAGAGTCCACGACAAAGCGGTTGTAGGCGTTGTACGGGCTGATGGAGTAGAAGCGCAGCCAGGCGCCACTGGCGTCCTCGATGAAGCTGCTCTGCCCGCGGTAGTTCTGTGCGTACAGCGGCTCGAAGCGGATCAGTGCACGAGCGGCGGCGCGCAGGTTCGGTGCCTGCGCGGCGGTCACGCCGGCCAGGCCACTCTGGCTCGGTCGGCTCAACTGGCCCATGCGCAGTCCCAGGGCGGGGTCGCCGCTCTGCTGGATGGCCGCATGGCCCAGGCGCATGTAGCGAGGAATGGAGAGACGCGCGCCGGGTTCGCCCAGGCGTGCGGCGTCCAGCCCGTATTGTTGAAGCAGGGGGTGCGCGGCGACGCCGCTTTCTTCCAGCGCATCGGCGAGGCTGTGGACAAAACCCACTGACAGGTCGCCGAGGCGCATGGTTGGGCGGTTCATAGCCAGAGGTTGATCAGGCGCGCGCCGGGGCCTTCGGGCGCCAGGGTGTGGCTGCCGCCGCTGACCACCAGGCTGCGGCCGTCGCTGCCCAGGTCCCATAGGTGGCCACGCATGAATACGGTGATGCCGGCATGGGCGCCGCTTTCACCCAGGCGGCCGGCCAGGGCCAGGCGCTCCCAGGCTTCGCCTTCGGTGAGTTCGCCCGGCTTGATGCGCACGTCGTCCGGCGTCGCGCCGCCGTTATAGCCTTTCCACGGCTTGTTCCAGTTGCCGTTGCCGGTAAGGAAGGCCGGGACTGCGATGATGTCGGGCTTGTTCGCGGCCAGAGCCTGGTAGCTCACCGGGTACCAGCTGTCGGCGCAGACCAGCACGCCCAGGCGTCCGGCCGGGGTCTGCAGGACCTGCAGGTCATCCGGGTCGCCGCCACGGGTGAAGCCTTTCTCGTCGTCGATGGGGAACAGCTTGCGCTGCGGCTTGCCCAGCGGCAGGCCGTCGCTGCCAAAGACCTGAGTAACGTTGTAGAGGCGACCGTTGCCTGTGCGGATCTGCCCTTCGACGATGCGCGGGTTGGGCAGCACGATGGAGCCGGCGACGATGGTCACGCCGAATTCCCTGGCCAGCCCGCCGAACAGCGTCTGGTAGTCGTGGGCCATGTCCACTGCCTTCATGCGGAACAGGGCGTCGGCCATGCGGTCCTCGCCCTTGGCGCCGAGCCAGCCGCGTGCCAGTTTCAGCGGGTTGCTGGCGGCCATCCATTCCATGGCCTCGGCGATGTGCTCGGTCTGGTAGACCTCGGGCTTCTCGCCCGCGGCCACCAGCCAGGTGCCGATGTGCTCGGGGAAGACCACCACGGTGCGCGGATTGATCAGCCCTTCGTCGCGGGCCTTGGCCAGGTAGGCGCGGAATTTCAGGCGCAGGCGCTCGACGCTCTGGTAGTCCTGGGTATAGAGCTCGGGCTGCACGCCCAGCAGGTTGCCGCGCTCGGACGGTTGGCCCTGGTTGAGCGAGACCTGGCTGCGCAGGTCGGACAGGTAGTGGCCCACCGGGCGACGCTCGGCCCAGCCGGCATAGCCGGCGAAGAGGATCACCAGGACGAGGAAGATCAGCTTGCGCATAAAGGACAGGTACTCATGGGATGCACCACAGGGTAGGGGTTGGGCCGGGTGTTGCCAAGACGGCGTGTCATCTTTGGTCAGTAACTTGTCATTTTCGATCATTGAGCGGCGAGGGTGCGCTCCTTAGAGTCTGCCCCATACCGACCGCTCCCCATGCCTTGCCGTTCCACGGCCGCGGGCTGAGGGGGCGGCATCATCGTGAATGCCGGAGGAAACATGACCGCCACTTACCCGCACCTGCTCGCACCGCTGGACCTGGGCTTCACCACCCTGCGCAACCGCACCCTGATGGGCTCCATGCACACCGGCCTGGAAGAGAAGCCGCAGGGCTTCGAGCGCATGGCGGCCTACTTCGCCGAGCGCGCCCGCGGTGGCGTTGGCCTGATGGTCACTGGCGGCATCGGCCCGAACGAGGAAGGCGGTGTGTATTCCGGCGCGGCCAAGCTGAGCACCCCGGAAGAAGCCGAGAAGCACAAGATCGTCACCCAGGCGGTGCACGAGGCGGGCGGCAAGATCTGCATGCAGATCCTCCATGCCGGCCGCTACGCCTACAGCCCGAAATCCGTCGCGCCCAGCGCCATCCAGGCGCCGATCAACCCGTTCAAACCGCGCGAGCTGGATGAAGAGGGCATCGAGAAGCAGATCGCAGACTTCGTCAATTGCTCGAGCCTGGCCCAGGTGGCCGGCTACGACGGCGTCGAGATCATGGGGTCGGAAGGCTACTTCATCAACCAGTTCCTCGCCGCCCACACCAACCACCGTACCGACCGTTGGGGTGGCAGCTACGAGAACCGCATGCGCCTGCCGGTGGAAATCGTCCGCCGCGTGCGTGAGGCCGTAGGCCCGAACTTCATCATCATCTATCGCCTGTCGATGCTCGACCTGGTGGAAGGTGGCAGCACCTGGGACGAGATCGTCCTGCTGGCCAAGGCCATCGAGCAGGCCGGCGCGACCATCATCAACACCGGTATCGGCTGGCACGAAGCGCGTATCCCGACCATCGCCACCAAGGTGCCGCGCGCGGCCTTCACCAAGGTCACCGCCAAGCTGCGCGGCGAGATCGGAATCCCGCTGATCACCACCAACCGCATCAACACCCCGGAAGTGGCCGAACAGGTGCTGGCCGAGGGCGACGCCGACATGGTCTCCATGGCCCGTCCGTTCCTCGCCGACCCGGACTTCGTCAACAAGGCCGCCGAAGGCCGTGCCGACGAGATCAACACCTGCATCGGCTGCAACCAGGCCTGCCTGGATCACACCTTCGGTGGCAAGCTCACCAGTTGCCTGGTCAACCCGCGTGCCTGCCACGAGACCGAGCTGAACTACATCCCGACCACCCACGTGAAGAAGATCGCCGTGGTCGGCGCCGGTCCGGCGGGCCTGTCTGCTGCCACCGTGGCGGCCGAGCGTGGCCATGAGGTGACCCTGTTCGACGCCGCCGGCGAGATCGGCGGGCAGTTCAACGTCGCCAAGCGCGTACCCGGCAAGGAAGAGTTCTACGAGACCCTGCGCTACTTCAAGCGCAAGGTGGAAACCACCGGGGTCGACCTGCGCCTGAATACCCGCGTCAGCGTCGATGACCTGGTCAAGGGCGGCTTCGACGAGATCATCCTGGCCACCGGCATCGTGCCGCGCACCCCGGCGATCCCGGGCATCGACAACGCCAAGGTGATCAGCTACCTGGATGCCATCCTCGAACGCAAACCGGTCGGCAAGACTGCCGCCGTGATCGGCGCTGGCGGCATCGGTTTCGACGTCTCCGAATACATCACCCATGCCGGTCAATCCACCAGCCTGGACCGCCATGCCTTCTGGCAGGAGTGGGGCATCGACGAGAACCTTGAAGCCCGTGGCGGCATCGCCGGCATCCAGGCGCACCCGCACGCGGCGGCGCGCCAGGTGTTCCTGCTGCAGCGCAAGAAGTCCAAGGTCGGCGACGGTCTGGGCAAGACCACTGGCTGGATCCATCGCACCGGGCTGAAGAACAAGCAGGTGCAGATGCTCAACAGTGTCGAGTACCTCAAGGTCGACAACGACGGCCTGCACATCAGCATCGCCGGCGGCGAACCGCAGGTGCTGCCGGTGGACACCGTGGTCGTCTGTGCCGGCCAGGATCCGCTGCGCGAGCTGCATGAGGGGTTGGTCGCTGCCGGCCAGAACGTGCACCTGATCGGCGGTGCCGACGTGGCTGCCGAGCTGGATGCCAAGCGCGCCATCAACCAGGGCTCGCGCCTCGCTGCCGAGCTCTGATCCTGCAGAACGCTCAGTCGGCTGAGACTTGAGTCGCAAAACCGGGCCCGGAAAAGTTCCCTTCCGGGCCCGGATATCGCCCCGAAAATCCAACCGCGTCACAGAATTATCCAGCCAGTTAACCGCCCGGCCTGACCGCCGGGTCGGGTGCCAACCCAGTCACATTGCCTGCGACATTAATTCCCCTAGACTTGCTCGGATGTCGGGATTTTCCCGCTGTCTGGGTGCTGCATTTCTGACAGACCCTTTTTTCAGACTTCCTCCCGCACCAGCCCAGAGGTCAATCGATGAGCATGCAGAAGAAGCCTCAAATGGTGGAAGCCGTGGTCTTCTTCAATGACCGTGGCGTCTGCAGGGAAATGCTCTACCCCGAATTCGAGGCACTGCTCGACAACGTCGTGCAGATGTCGGAATACGCCGATCAGCAGATGCAACTTGCCTATGTGCTGATCAACCCGCGCCTGCTGGTCAAGGCCGTGGTGTTCTTCTATCTCGACTTCGACGAGAAGGGCGAAGCCGACCGCGGCTGGAATCTGCCGCTGCGCAATCTCGCCGACCGCGCCGGACGCGGCCCGGACATGGGCGCCGGCCCCATTCGCCTGGCCTGCCGCAGCCAGTGCCCGGTGTCCTGGCATCAGATGCACCTGTGGGACCCGAGCCTGGATGCCGCTCAGAACCATCTGGTGCAACTGCGCGAGGCGGTCAAGCGCAACAATCTCGGTGTGCTGGTGGAGGAAGAGCCTGCCGCCGTGGAGCTGGCGCGCCTGCAGATGGCCGACGAGCATCAGTGGTACGCACCGACCGAGGAATCTCGCGAGGAGGCCGAGAAGCTGGCCCGTGCGATGCTCGAGGAACACCAGCAGAAGACCGCCGAACTGCTCGGCCAGCATGAGGCTCGCCTGTCGCAGATCAGCCAGCAGCATGAGCAGGAGCTCAGCCGCCTGAAGCTCGGCGCACAGGAGCAGGTCAGGGTACTGCAGGCCGAACTGGCTGCCGTGCGTGAAGGCCTCAAGCGTGAGGAAGAAATCAACGCCGGCTTGCGCCGTGAACTGGACGGCCAGGCCAATGGCTTCCAGCGCGGTCGCGAGGAATTGACGGCGCAGTTGCGGCATATCGAACAGAGCGGCCGCGACGAGCTGGAACAGCTGCGCCAGCAGATCGAGGAAGAGTCACGCACTCGCATGGCCAGTCTGGAGGCTCGCTACAAGGAGCAGATTTCTGTCCGCGACGTCGAGCTGGGCTACCGCAATGAGCTGGACCAGCAGTTGCAGCAGGAGAACCAGCAACTGCGCCAGGAGGCCGAGCAACTGCGCGAGGAAACCGAGCAGCTGCGCCAGATAGCCGCACAACTGCAGCAGGGCGCCGAAGGCCTGCGCCTGGAGCTCGACACCCTGTCGGCCAAGGCGGCGGATGGTTCGGTGCTGGAGCGCCTGGCGGGCATGGGGGTGATCTTCGTGGTGTACCATCCCGGCGCCGGTCATTTGACCCTGTCGCTGCAGGATGTCGCCCGTTACCAGGAAAACCCCATGGCTTACGCCGCCGCCAAGTGCTTCGTCGCCGAAGACCAGTACCGCAGCTGGCTCGCCCATTACCAGCAACCCGCCTGTGAGGGACGGCTGTCCAACGGCGAGCGTTGCGCCATGCCCATCGATCGCGTGGAAACTCCCGGCCGCTTCGTCGAAGGCGACAGCAATTGCTGCTCCCGACACAAGACTGCCGGCCGGCTACGCAGCGTCACCAGCGGCTGAACGGGGCGCCTTGCGGTTCCCCGGCTGGCGCCCTGAAGCCCCTCTGCAACGTATCCGCCTGGATTGGCTCGACCGCGCTGGCGTCGAGCTGGCGTTGTTGCGACTGGACCTCGTCGATGAGCGGGTCTCCGGCAACAAATGGTTCAAGCTCGCGCCTTACCTCCAGCAGGCGGCCGATCTCGGCCTGAGTGGCGTGATGACCCTGGGTGGCGCCCATTCCAACCACCTGCATGCAGTGGCAGCGGCTGGCGCGCGCTTTGGCTTCGAGACCGTCGGATTGCTGCGCGGAGAAGAGCAGGACAATCCCACGGTGGCTGATCTGCGCCATCTCGGCATGCAGCTCCACTGGCTCGGCTACGGCGGCTATCGCCGGCGCCACCAGGCCGATTTCTGGACACCCTGGCGCGAGCGCTACCCACATTTGCTGGCGGTGGCCGAGGGCGGTGGCGGCTTCGCCGGTGCGCAGGGCTGTGCGCCCCTGGTCGCGCAGGTTCGCCAGCAGCTCGATGCCCTCGGCTGGGACGACTATCAGCAGCTCTGGGTGGCCTGCGGCACCGGCACGACCCTGGCCGGCCTGGTGCTCGGCGAGCAGGGCAAGCATTGCGTGGTCGGTGCCCTGGCGGTGCCGCCGGGGCATGGCGTCGAAACGCAGGTGCCTGAGCTGTTGAGGGCAGGCGGTGTGCCCGATGCCGACTACCGTCTGGTCGACGCCAGTCGTGGTGGTTTTGCGCGGATCGACCCGACGCTGGCGCGCTTCATTCTGGCGACCGAGGCCGAGTGCGGCGTACCGCTGGAACCGCTGTACACCGGCAAGCTGTTGCTGGCGTTGCGCGATGAGGTCGCAGAAGGGCGCATCGAGCGCGGCGCTCGCATCGTCGCGATCCACAGTGGCGGTCTGCAGGGGCGGCGAGCGCTGGAGGAGGAATTGATAGCGCTGGCTGCTCAGCGCGAATAACCGCTGTGCACCCGCGGCCAGCGGTCGCCCACCAGGAACAGGCGTTCCTGCTCGCGCCAGCGACCGTGCCGTTGCTCCAGGCGTACCAGCATCTGCGGGAAACCGTCTTCCGGTAGCTCGGCCAGCCAGGTGCTGAAGCGCTCTGTGCTCCAGCATTCATCTTCGGCGGCCGGAGATAGCCAGCCCTTGCGCGACAGCGCCTGCCAACCCTGCGGGTGCTGTGCGTGGTAGGCCGGCCAGGCACGCCGGTGCAGCCAGCGGCCGCGCTGGTGGTTGTCGCTGGCCCCCGCGGGGGGCGGGCAGGGCGTCGGCCAGGAGTAGAACAGGTAACCGCCGAGCCACAGGCCGGGTGATGGCGCCGCGTCGCTGTATTCGCGTACCACGGCCAGCCCCTCGGCGGTGGAGGAGAGCGGCAGCTGATGCTGGTAGAAGTGCTCGATCTTGCGCAGCAGATGGTCCTCGGCGCCCGGCCCGAGCCAGGAGTCGGGGCCGTCGTCGCTGGGGCCGAGGTAGAGCTTGATCGCCAGTTCCAGGTGATGCAGGCCGTCGTCGTCTTGCAGCAGCAGGTCCAGCTCACCGAGCGTCTGGCCGTTATCGCGCACCGGCAGGTTGGCGGCCAGCAGGCGCAGGTCCGGTGCGTGTTCCAGGGCATATTGCCAGAGGCGTTCGTAGTAGCGGCCCAGGCGCTGGTGCGGCGCGGATTCGAGCTGCGCGAGCAATTCGCCGGGCGCCTGTTCCTGGCTGCGCAGCCAGTCCGCCAGCAGCGCGGGCCGCGAATACCAGCGGCTGGCAGCCAGCGGGTGGCGCAGCGCGGGACTGCCGGGCTGCAGCAACGGCGGGGAGAGCAGCGTCCAGGCGAGATCGCGGACCTGCGGCTGGCGCAGGTCGATGAGCAGCTCGTCGAGCAGGGCGGTGAAGTCGGTCATGCCTGAAGCCTAGCCGGTATGCCGGCGCAGCGGCCACGCTGGCGTTTGCCGCTGCTTCCGGGTTTCGCCCATAATTCCGCCATTCGAGTAGCGCAACGCCGTCCGGAGTCCCATGGAACCCTTTCGCAATATCGGCATTATCGGCCGCCTGGGTAGCAACCAGGTCCTGGAAACCATCCGTCGGCTGAAGAAATTCCTCACCGAGCGCCACCTGCATGTGATCCTCGAGGACACCATTGCCGAGGTCCTGCCGGGCCATGGCCTGCAGACCTGCTCACGAAAGATCATGGGCGAGATCTGCGATCTGGTGATCGTCGTCGGTGGCGATGGCAGCATGCTCGGCGCTGCACGCGCCCTGGCGCGGCACAAGGTGCCGGTACTGGGGATCAACCGTGGCAGCCTGGGCTTCCTCACCGATATCCGCCCCGACGAGCTGGAGACGAAAGTCGCCGAGGTGCTTGGCGGTCAGTACATCGTCGAGAGCCGTTTCCTGCTCGATGCCCTGGTGCGCCGGCATGGCGAATCCATCGGTCAGGGCGATGCGCTGAATGACGTAGTGCTGCACCCTGGCAAGTCCACGCGGATGATCGAGTTCGAGCTGTACATCGACGGCCAGTTCGTCTGCAGCCAGAAGGCCGACGGTCTGATCGTCGCCACCCCGACCGGCTCCACTGCATACGCGCTGTCCGCCGGCGGGCCGATCATGCATCCCAAGCTGGATGCCATCGTGGTCGTGCCGATGTACCCGCACATGCTCTCCAGCCGGCCCATCGTGGTCGACGGCAACAGTGAGCTGAAGATCGTCGTCTCGCCGAACATGCAGATCTACCCGCAGGTCTCCTGCGACGGCCAGAACCACTTCACCTGCGCGCCGGGCGACACCGTCACGGTGAGCAAGAAGCCGCAGAAGCTGCGCCTGATCCATCCCATCGACCACAACTATTACGAAGTCTGCCGGACCAAGCTGGGCTGGGGCAGCCGCCTCGGGAGCAGCGAGTGATGGAACTCGACCCCGCACGCGGCTACGACCTGATTGGCGATATCCACGGCTGCGCGCATACCCTCGACCACCTGCTGGAGCGCCTCGGCTACCGTCTGCAGGGCGGCGTGTGGCGACATGCGCGGCGCCAGGCGCTGTTCCTCGGCGACATCATCGACCGTGGTCCGCGTATCCGCGAGGCGCTGCACCGGGTGCACGACATGGTCGCCGGCGGCGAAGCGTTGTGCATCATGGGCAACCATGAGTTCAACGCCCTCGGCTGGTCCATGCCAGCCGCGCCGGGCAGTGGCCGCCAGTATGTGCGCGAGCACACGCCGCGCCACGCTCGGCTGATCCGCGAGACGCTGGAGCAGTTCGAAGGCCACCCGGCGGACTGGCGCGACTTCCTCGGCTGGTTCCAGGAGATGCCGTTGTTCCTTGATGCCGGGCGTTTCCGCATGGTCCACGCCTGCTGGGACCATGGCGTGATCGACGCCCTGCGCCAGCAGTTCCCGGACGGGCGCATCGACGAGGCCTTCCTGATGGCCACCGCCGAACCGGGCAGTTTCGCCCAGCAGGCCTGCGACCGCCTGCTGCGCGGCACGGACATGCGCCTGCCCAACGGCCTGACCCTGACCGGCAGCGATGGTTTTACCCGCGCCTTTTTCCGCACCAAGTTCTGGGAAGAAGACCGTGCGCCGGAAACCTATGGCGACATCGTGTTCCAGCCCGACGCGCTGCCCGACGAAGTGGCCAGCGAACGTCTGAGCGAAGAGCAGAAGTCGCGCCTGCTGACCTACGGTGCGGATGAGCCACTGCTGTTCGTCGGCCACTACTGGCGGCGTGGCACGCCGGCGCCGATCCGCCCGAACCTCGCCTGCCTGGACTACAGCGCGGTGATGTACGGCAAGCTCGCGGCCTATCGGCTGGACGAGGAAACGCGGCTGGACCGCAACAAGTTCGTGTGGGTGGATGTGAAGCGTCCGGAGGGCGAAGAGTGAGCGCTATCGAAGCGATGCGGCTGCCTTCGGCGGTCGATCTGGGGGCGTTCGTCGGCCTGTTGCGCCGGCTGAATGTGCCGTTCCGGGTCAGTGAGGAGTCCGGCGAACAGGTGCTCTGGGTGCCCAACGCGCAATTGGCCGAGCAGGTTCGCAGCCTGTACGAGCGCTATCCGCAGGGCGACCCGGAGTTCACCGTGCAGGCGCAGGCCGAGCGCCGCGGGCCAGGGTTCGTCCAGCAACTGAAGATGAGCCGCATGACCGCGGCGGTGCTGCTGGTGACCTTCGTGGTGGCCGCCGTGACCTTGCTCGGTACTTCCCCGGAGACGCTGCGCTGGTTCACCTTCCAGAACTTCCAGATGGTCGGCGAGGATCGCGCGCTGTTCTACCCGCTGTCCGATTCGCTGGCGCAGGGGCAGTGGTGGCGCCTGTTCACCCCCATGCTGATCCACTTCGGCTGGCTGCACCTAGCGATGAACGCCATGTGGTACTGGGAGCTGGGCCGGCGTATCGAGTACCGCCAGGGGCCCTGGTTGCTGCTGGGGCTGAGCCTGGGCTTCGGCCTCATCTCCAACGTCGTGCAGTACGGCGTCAGCGGCCCGAGCCTGTTCGGCGGCTTGTCCGGCGTGCTTTACGGCCTGCTCGGCCACTGCTGGATCTTCCAGCGCATGGCGCCGACGCCGGCCTACAACCTGCCCAAGGGCGTGGTGGCGATGATGCTGATCTGGCTGCTGGTGTGCCTGTCGGGTGTGATCGACCTGCTCGGCTTCGGCTCCATTGCCAACGGCGCTCATGTAGGCGGGCTGCTGGCCGGTTGCCTGAGCGGCCTGATTGGAGGGCTGCTGGCACGGCGACATGCGCCTGCGCCGTAGGATGGCGTGGAGCGCAGCGATACCCATCGATCAGTGCACCAACAGCATAGGTATCGCTTAGGCTCCACCCATCCTACGAACAGCTATCGCCCTAATTGACCAGCGTTCGTGCGCCCGGGCGTTCGGCCCGGTAGAATGCCCGCTTCGTTTTTCCCCTGCAGGAGCCGGCCAATGTCGTCCTTCGCCGAAATGATCCAGAACATCACCCCGGAAATCTACGAGAGCCTCAAGCTGGCCGTGGAAATCGGCAAATGGCCCGACGGCCGCAAGCTGTCCCAGGAGCAGAAGGAGCTGTCGCTGCAGGCCATGATCGCCTGGGAGATGGACAACCTGCCCGAGGACCAGCGTACCGGCTACATGGGGCCGCAGGAATGCGCGTCCCACGCCGAGCCGATCCCGAACATGATCTTCTCTTCCAACTCGCTGCACTGATGCAAGAGATTGGACGCGGCGCCCTGGACAAGATGTCGGCGCGCCTGGAAAGCCCCGTGCAGTACGCCTTCCGCCTGGGCGATGCACAGGTCCCGGTCAACCCGCTGATCGGCAAGACGGTGCGCCTGGAGTATCTGGGCGAGATCAATTGCTGCCATTGCGGGCGCAAGACCAAGAAGAGCTTCGCCCAGGGCTACTGCTACCCGTGCTTCACGAAGCTGGCGCAGTGCGACAGCTGCATCATGAGCCCGGAGAAGTGCCACTACGAAGATGGCTCCTGCCGCGAGCCGGAGTGGGGCGAGCGCTTCTGCATGACCGACCACGTGGTGTACCTGGCCAACTCCTCGGGGGCGAAGGTGGGCATCACCCGCGCCACCCAGGTGCCGACCCGCTGGATCGACCAGGGTGCGCGCCAGGCGCTGCCGATCATGCGTGTGGCGACCCGTCAGCAGTCCGGCTTCGTCGAGGACCTGCTGCGCAGCCAGGTTACTGACCGCACCAACTGGCGTGCGCTGCTCAAGGGCGAGGCCGAACCGCTGGACCTGGTGGCTATCCGCGAGCAGATCTTCGACGCCTGCGCCGAGGGTATCGTCGCCCTGCAGCAGCGCTTCGGCCTGCAGGCGATCCAGCCGGTGATCGATTTGGAGCCCATCGAGATCCGCTATCCGGTGGAGGCCTATCTGGCCAAGATCACCAGCTTCGATCTGGACAAGACGCCCGTGGTAGAAGGTACCCTGCAGGGTATCAAGGGCCAGTACCTGATCTTCGATACCGGCGTGATCAACGTGCGCAAATTCACCGCGTACCAGCTGGCCATCAGCGCCTGATCGACACTGCATTGAATTTCCGGCTCGTGGCACGCATCTAGGGATAGATGCGTGCGCGACTCGCCCGCTTCGTTCTAGCTCGCTAGAGTCAGTACCAGATTCCTCCGGCCGGCCTATCGCGCCGGCCGCCTGCCAAGGGGCCAAAAGCCATGCGTACCGAGCAACCGAAAGTCATCTACCTCAAGGATTATCAGGCTCCCGAGTACCTGATCGACGAGACCAACCTGACCTTCGAGCTGTACGAGGACCACACCCTGGTCCACGCCCAGCTGGTGATGCGCCGCAACCCTGATCGTGCGGCCGGCGCTCCGGGCGACGGCCTGCCGCCGCTGGTGCTCGACGGCCAGCAGCTGGAGCTGCTGTCGGTGGCGCTGGATGACCAGGCTCTCGAGGCCGGCCAGTACCAGCTGGACGAGAACCACCTGACCCTGCAGCCGACGGCGATGAACTTCACCGTCGACAGCACCGTGCGCATCCACCCGGAAAGCAACACCGCGCTGGAAGGCCTGTACAAGTCCGGCAAGATGTTCTGCACCCAGTGCGAGGCCGAGGGCTTCCGCAAGATCACCTACTACCTCGACCGCCCGGACGTGATGAGCAGCTTCACCACCACGCTCTCCGCCGAGCAGCACAAGTACCCGGTGCTTCTCTCCAATGGCAACCCGGTGGCCAGCGGCGCGGAAGAGGGCGGCCGCCACTGGGCGACCTGGCAGGACCCGTTCAAGAAGCCGGCCTACCTGTTTGCCCTGGTTGCCGGCGACCTGTGGTGCGTGGAAGACCAGTTCACCACCATGAGCGAGCGCGAAGTCACCCTGCGCATCTATGTCGAGCCGGAGAACATCGACAAGGTCCAGCACGCCATGGACAGCCTGAAGAACTCGATGCGCTGGGACGAGAAGGTCTATGGCCGCGAGTACGACCTGGACATCTTCATGATCGTCGCGGTCAACGACTTCAACATGGGCGCCATGGAGAACAAGGGCCTCAACATCTTCAACTCCAGCTGCGTGCTGGCCAAGGCCGAGACCGCCACCGACGCCGCACACCAGCGCGTCGAGGGCGTGGTCGCCCACGAGTACTTCCACAACTGGTCGGGCAACCGCGTGACCTGCCGCGACTGGTTCCAGCTGTCGCTCAAGGAAGGCTTCACCGTGTTCCGCGACAGTGAGTTCTCCGCCGACATGAACTCGCGCACCGTCAAGCGTGTCGAGGACGTGGCCTTCCTGCGCACCAACCAGTTCGCCGAGGACGCCGGCCCCATGGCGCACCCGGTGCGCCCGGATTCCTTCATCGAGATTTCCAACTTCTACACCCTGACCGTCTACGAGAAGGGTTCGGAAGTGGTGCGCATGATCCACACCCTGCTGGGCGCCGACGGCTTCCGCAAGGGCACCGACCTGTACTTCGAGCGCCATGACGGCCAGGCCGTGACCTGCGACGATTTCATCAAGGCCATGGAAGACGCCAACGGCGTCGACCTCACCCAGTTCAAGCGCTGGTACAGCCAGTCCGGTACTCCGCGCCTGGCGGTGGAGGAGAGCTACGACGCCGCCGCGCAGAGCTACACCCTGACCTTCCGCCAGAGCTGCCCGGCGACGCCGGGGCAGAGCGAGAAGCTGCCCTTCGTCATCCCGGTGCAGATGGGCCTGATCGACAAGCTGGGCAACGCCCTGTCGCTGCGCCTCAAGGGCGAAGAGCACGCCCACGGTAGCGACCGTGTGCTGCAGGTGACCGAAGCCGAGCAGTCCTTCACCTTCGTCGGTCTCGCCGAGAAGCCGCTGCCGTCGCTGCTGCGTGGTTTCTCCGCGCCGGTGAAGCTGAGCTTCCCCTACGACCGCGACCAGTTGATGTTCCTCATGCAGTTTGATGAGGACGGCTTCAATCGCTGGGAAGCCGGCCAGCAGCTGGCCGTGCAGGTCCTGCAGGAATTGATCGGCCAGCACCAGCGTGGCGAGAAGCTGGTGCTCGACCAGCGTCTGGTCACCGCCTTCCGTACCTTGCTGCTGGACACCGGCCTGGATCAGGCCATGGTCGCCGAGATGCTCTCGCTGCCCAGCGAGGCCTACCTCACCGAGATCAGCGACGTGGCTGACGTCGAGGCGATCCACGCGGCCCGTGAGTTCGCCCGCCAGCAGATCGGCGCGGCGCTGCATGAACAGCTGTGGGAGCGTTACCAGGCCAACCGCACGCAATCCCGCGAGACTGCCTACGTTGCCGAGGCCTCGCACATTGCCCGTCGCAGCCTGCAGAACATCGCGCTGTCCTACCTCATTCAGAGCGGCAAGGCCGAAGTGCTCGCTGCCTGCCAGGAGCAGTACAAGGATTGCGACAACATGACCGAGCGCCTGACCGCGCTCGCCGTGCTGGTCAACTCTTCCTTCGAGAAGGAGAAGGCCGAGGCGCTGGCGATGTTCGCCGACTATTTCAAGGACGACCCGCTGGTGATGGACCAGTGGTTCAGCGTTCAGGCCGGCTGCACCCTCCCGGGTGGGCTGGAGCGTGTGCAGGAGCTGATGAAGCATTCGGCCTTCACCCTGAAGAACCCGAACAAGATCCGCGCGCTGATCGGCGCCTTTGCCAACCAGAATGCGGTCAACTTCCACCGCGCGGATGGCGCCGGCTACCGCTTCCTCGCCGACCAGATCATCACCCTCAACGCGCTCAACCCGCAGATCGCCTCGCGCCTGCTGACGCCGCTGACCCGCTGGCGCAAGTATGCGCCTGAGCGCCAGGCGCTGATGAAGGCCGAACTGGAGCGCATTCTGGCGTCCGGCGAGCTGTCCAGCGATGTCTACGAGGTGGTCAGCAAGAGCCTCGCGTAACACACCCTCCGCGCCCCGTTCCAGGGGCGCATGGCACTTTCGAAAAGGTGTTACCAACTTTTGTTGGTAACACCTTTTTGTTACCTATCGAAATTGACTGGCGTCTTGCTTATCGCTTTGCGCTATTGAGCGAAAAGTGCCGATGTGTCTGCGTCGCGCCTTCAGGGGCGGATTGCGCCATGGGGTGTGGTAAATGGCGCAATCGGCCACCTGGTTTGATCAGTGAATGACCAGTCACAAAAAGTAGCGCGCTGATTCTTTATTTTTTGTAAGCAGAATCCAGTTATTCGTGCTCTTGGCACTGGGGTTGCACCGACGGACCCCGCTTAGCCTTTGCCCGTCCGATGGGGCGGGAGGCGTGTCGAGCACCTTGGGGGAGTTTCCTTCAGATCGACGACAACAAGGCCGTGGAATAACGGCTGAAAACGGTGAACCGCACGCAGTGGCGGCACCGCCAAAGAATGATCAGTCCATGGAGTGAGTCCTAATGGAAATCCCAGTTCGCAAGCCCGTCTTGCGTTATGCGCCTGCTCGTGCGGGCTTCGCCCTGGCAGGCATCCTGCCGCTGCTGATGTCCGCCCAGGCGACTGCCGTCGAATTCAGCTTCCTCGATAACGAAGTCACCGGCTCGCTGGACAGCACCGTGTCCTACGGCGCCCTGTGGCGCGTGCAGGGCCAGGACAAGACCAACAACGACATCAACGGCAACGACGGCAACCGCAACTTCGATACTGGTCTGGTTTCCGAGGTGTACAAGATCACTTCCGACCTGGAAGCGACCTACAAGAACTACGGTCTGTTCGTACGTGGCTCGGCTTTCTATGACACCCAGATCATGGACAAGCGCAACGACTACTACGACAACAACCATCCGGCGCAGCCGAGCCAGACGTACCCCAACAGCGACCGCTTCACCAGCGAAACCCGCGATGCCTCTGGTAACCGCGCCGAGATTCTCGATGCCTACGTCTACGGCAACTGGGACGTCGCCGATCACCCGCTGACCGCACGCCTGGGCCGCCAGGTGTTCAACTGGGGCGAGGGCATCTTCTACCGCGGTGGCGTCAACACCACCAACCCGGTGGACGCCGCCAAGTTCCGCCTGCCAGGCTCCGAGCTGAAGGAAGTGCTGATGCCGGTGGAGGCTGTGAGCTTCAACATCGGCCTGACCGACAACCTGTCGATGGACACCTTCTACCAGTGGAACTGGAAAGAGACGCGCATCGACCCGGTTGGCACCTTCTTCTCCGAGACCGACCTGTTCGCCGATGGCGGCAACACCGCCTACACCACCGTTGGCGCGCTCTCCAACCCGCTGTTCCAGAGCCTTTACCCGCAGCTCTCTGCAGGTCATGTGGGCGGCCTGCAGGGCACTCAGTACCTGGATTCCAACGGTGTGTTCAAGGTCGCCAATGTCGGCAAGGACATCAACGCCAAGAACGATGGCCAGTTCGGGGTGGCGTTCCACTACGTGGCTGAAGAGCTGAACTCCACCGAGTTCGGCTTCTACTTCGTCAACTACCACTCCAAAGAACCGACCATCTACGCCGACCTGAACAGCGACTACGCTGGCGTGGATCTCGACCAGCTCGCCGGCGTCGGTGGCTTCACCTCCTACGACCAGCTGGTGAGCGCCGCAGGCAGCGGCAACGCCCTGGCCGGCCAGGTGCTGAGCCTGGTGAACGGCGCGACCTCCGTGGACGTGGCCAACCAGGTCAACGCCCGCCGTGAATATGTGGAAAACATCCGCATGTACGGCTTCAGCTTCAACACCACCGTGGGCGACGCCTCGGTGTTCGGTGAGCTGGCCTACCGCCCGAACCTGCCGATCGGCATTGCCACCACCAACGACCTGCTCGGCGACCTGCTGGTCCAGGCTCCGGCGCTGGCCAGTGGCAAGACCGTGAACATCGGTGGCGGTGACGTCTCGATTCGCGACCAGATCCACAACTACGAGCGCGTCGAGGCCTTCAATACCTCGCTGGGCACCATCTACAACTTCGGCCCGTCGCTGTCCTTCGACTCGCTGATGGGTGTGGCGGAACTCGCCTCCGAACACCTGCGCGGCAGCGACCTGCAGTACACCGCGTACGATGGCAGCACCCGCTACTACTCCGGCCGCGGCAACGGCGCCTACATCTCCGGTTACGACCGCGACGATCAGGTGAACAAGAACGCCTACGGCTACACCCTGCTGCTGTCGGGTACCTGGAACGATGTCTTCGCCGGCGTGAACATCTCGCCCTATGCCGTCTACAAGGACGACTTCGAAGGCAACTCCTACCAGACCGGCAACTTCATCGAAGGCCGCAAGGCCTACACCCTGGGCGTCAAGGCCACCTACCTGAACGCCCTGGAAGCCGAACTGCAGTACACCGAGTTCTACGGTGCCGGGCAGAACAACGCTGGCCGCGACCGCGACAACGTCGGCTTCAACGTCAAGTACTCCTTCTGATAACGACAAGCGTGCGGCGGGCGTCAGAAGTACCCGCCGCGCGCACCTCACGGAGAAGCAACATGCGCAACATGCGTACCCTGGTCGGCGCCGCCGTGGCCCTGGCCCTGTCCGCCGGCAGCGCCCTGGCGGCGGTGTCCCCGCAGGATGCGGCCAAGCTGCAGTCGAACCTGACTCCGCTGGGCGCGGAAAAGGCCGGCAACGCCGCCGGCACCATCCCGGCCTGGACCGGTGGCATCACCCAGGCGCCGGCCGGCTACAAGCCGGGCCAGCACCACATCGACCCGTTCGCCGCCGACAAGCCGCTGTACACCATCACCAAGGCCAACCTTGACCAGTACAAGGCCAACCTGACCCCGGGCACCCTGGCGCTGTTCGCCACCTACCCGGACACCTTCCAGATGCCGGTGTACCCGAGCCGCCGCAGTGGTTCGGCGCCGCAGTGGGTGTATGACAACACCTTCAAGAACGCCACCAGCGCCAAGCTGGCCGAGGGCGGCAACGGCTTCGTCGATGCCTTCGGCGGCATCCCGTTCCCGATCCCGCAGAACGGCGTGGAAGCGGTGTGGAACCACATCGCCCGCTATCGTGGCACCTACGTCGTGCGTCGCGCCTCGGAAGTGGCCGTGCAGCGCAACGGCGACTACTCGCTGGTGACCTCGCAGCAGGAAGCGCTGTTCAAGTACTACATCCAGGGCAAGAGCTTCGCCGACCTGAACAACCTGCTGTTCTACTACCTGTCGTTCACCAAGAGCCCGGCTCGCCTGGCCGGTGGTGCCGCACTGGTCCACGAGACCCTCGATCAGGTCAAGGAACCGCGTCAGGCCTGGGGCTACAACGCCGGCCAGCGCCGCGTGCGCCGTGCGCCGAACCTGGCCTACGACACGCCGATCGCCGCTGCCGACGGCCTGCGTACCGCCGACGACACCGACATGTTCAACGGCTCGCCGGACCGCTACGACTGGAAGCTGATCGGCAAGAAGGAAATGTACATCCCGTACAACAACTACAAGGTGTCCAGCCCTGAGGTTAAGTACAAGGATCTGCTGACCCCCAACCACCTGAACCCGAAATACACCCGCTACGAACTGCACCGCGTGTGGATCGTGGAAGGCACCCTGAAGCCGGGCGCACGCCACATCTACTCCAAGCGCGTACTGTTCCTCGACGAGGACAGCTGGGGCGCCGCCGAAGTCGACCAGTACGACGGTCGCGGCGAACTGTGGCGCGTCTCGCTGGCCTACCTGAAGAACTACTACGAGCTGCCCACCACCTGGACCGCTCTGGATACCTTCCACGACCTGCAGGCCCGTCGCTACCACGTACAGAACCTGGACAACGAAGAGCCGACCACCATCGACTTCAGCCAGGCCGTACCGGACGACTCCTACTTCAGCCCGTCCGCACTGCGTCGCCGCGGCACCCGCTGAGTCAGCCTTCAGGCTTGCAGGAGCGAGCTTGCTCGCGAACCGCCCAGCGTCGGTGCTGCCGACTGACACGTTCGCGAGCAAGGACTGGGCGTCGCCCCCGGTCCTGCACACAGAGCCCCGCCTTGGCGGGGCTTTTTCATGCCTGCGCGAAAGCCTGAGGGTGTGAAAGTGTTACCGCTCCACCCGCTGGAGGCCGCCAGCCGCGCGCCTTTCGGCCGGGATGGCAAAATGCACTCATCCTTTCGAGTGAGGCAGCCGGGGCTTAACAAAAGATAACGTGCGGTTAATTGTCAGCCCCGGAAAAGGCTGGCTATATAGCTCCAAACTACATACCGCCTGCATAAGAAAAAGAGGTAAAGGCATATGCGTGAGCCCCTGTGGCGCACTTCGAGCGAGCAGCCCGTGTCGGGAGTGCGAAGCTCCTTCCCGATGTCGCGCAAGACGGTTTCCCTGCTCGGCGCGTTTTCCTTCCTGATGATGTCCCTGGCTCCGTTGCACGCCGTTGCCGCCACGGACGCCGCCAGTGATTCCAACTCGATCATGTCCGCCAAGGCTTCCAGCAGCCTGCTGCTGAGCATCGCCCATGCTGGCAAGCGCCTGGTCGCGGTGGGGGACCACGGGCACATCCTCTATTCCGACGATGCGGGCAAGAACTGGACTCAGGCCACCGTGCCGACCCGCCAGCTGCTGACCTCGGTGTTCTTCGTCAACGACAAGAAGGGCTGGGCCGTCGGCCATGACGCCCAGGTCCTGGCCACCACTGATGGCGGCACCACCTGGGTGCGCCAGTTCGAAGACCTCAAGCGCGAAGCGCCGCTGCTGGATATCTGGTTCCAGGACGAGAACCACGGTGTGGCCGTGGGCGCCTATGGCGCGCTGCTGGAAACCACCGATGGCGGCAAGAGCTGGGAAGACGTCAGCGACCGCCTGGACAACGAAGACCAGTTCCACCTCAACGCCATCACGGCGGTGAAGGATTCCGGCCTGTTCGTGGTCGGCGAGGCGGGCAGCATGTTCCGCTCCAAGGACTGGGGCGAGACCTGGGAAAAACTCCAGGGTCCCTACGAGGGCTCGCTGTTCGGCGCCACCGGCACCACCCACGCTGGCACCGTCCTGGCCTATGGCCTGCGCGGCCACCTGTTCCGTTCCACCGATTTCGGCAGCACCTGGCAGCAGGTCAGCCTGCCCACCGCCAACGGCGGCGAACTGGAGTTCGGCCTTTCCGAAGGCAGCCTGCTGGATGACGGCACCATCGTCGTTGTCGGCCATGGCGGCAGCGTGCTGGAGAGCAAGGACGACGGCGTCAGCTTCAGCGTCGTCAACCGTCCGGATCGCCTGTCCCTCGCGGGCGTGAGTGCGGCCGGCAATGGCAACCTGGTGCTGGTCGGCCAGGGCGGTATCCACCTGGCTTCGGCGACCGGCGCCGAGCTGACAGAACAACAATAAGCCGGGGAGCCGCAATGAACGCTCTGAACAAGCATCAACAGGACAAGGCGACTTTCCTGGAACGCATCATCTTCACCCACCGGCCGTTCGTGATCATCGCGTGCCTGCTGGTGACCGTCTTCCTCGCCTGGTCGGCCACGCAGGTGCGCCCGTCCACCAGCTTCGAGAAGATGATTCCGCTGCAGCACCCGTTCATCCAGAACATGCTGGAGCACCGCAACGACCTGGCCAACCTCGGCAACACCGTGCGCATCTCGGTGGAAGCGGTGAACGGCGACATCTTCACCAAGGAGTACATGGAGACGCTGCGGCAGATCCATGACGAGGTCTTCTACATCCCCGGCGTTGACCGCTCCGGCATGAAGTCGCTGTGGAGCCCGAGCGTACGCTGGACCGAAGTGACCGAGGAAGGCTTCGCCGGTGGCGAGGTGATCCCGCAGACCTACGACGGTTCCGCCAAGGCCCTCGACCTGTTGCGCAACAACGTGCTCAAGTCCGGTCAGATCGGCCGCCTGGTGGCCAACAACTTCAAGTCGAGCATCGTCGACGTGCCGCTGCTGGAGGTCTACCCGGACCCGAAGGACCAGGGCAAGCTGATGAAGCTGGACTACCGCCAGTTCTCCCATGAACTGGAAGAGAAGATCCGCGACAAGTACCAGCTGCAGAACCCCAACGTGAAGATCCACATCACCGGCTTCGCCAAGAAGGTCGGTGACCTGATCGACGGCCTGCTGATGGTGGTCGGCTTCTTCGGCATCTGCTTCGTCATCACCCTGGTGCTGCTGCTGTGGTTCACCAAGTGCGTGCGCTCCACCATCGCCGTGCTGTCCACCACCCTGGTGGCGGTGATCTGGCAGTTGGGCATCCTGCACCTGATCGGCTTCGGGCTGGACCCGTACTCGATGCTGGTGCCGTTCCTGATCTTCGCCATCGGTATTTCCCACGGTGTGCAGAAGATCAACGGTATCGCCCTGCAGTCCAGTGACGCGGAAACTCCGCTGCTGGCCGCTCGCCGTACCTTCCGCCAACTGTTCCTGCCGGGCATGATCGCCATCCTCGCGGACGCCGTCGGCTTCATCACCCTGCTGGTGATCGACATCGGCGTGATCCGCGAACTGGCCATCGGCGCCTCCATCGGCGTGGCGGTGATCGTGTTCACCAACCTGATCCTGCTGCCGGTCGCCATTTCCTACATCGGCATCAGCAAGAAGGCGGTGCAACGCAGCAAGGAAGACGCCGTGCGCGACCATCCCTTCTGGCGCGCGCTGTCCAACTTCGCCAGCCCGTCCGTGGCACCGATCTCCGTGGTCATCGCCCTGGCGATGTTCGCCGGCGGCATGTGGCAGGGCCATCACCTGAAGATCGGTGACCTCGACCAGGGCGCGCCGGAGCTGCGTCCGGACTCGCGCTACAACCTGGACAACGACTTCATCATCCGCAACTACTCGACCAGCTCCGACGTGCTGGTGGTGATGGTGGCGTCCGAGGCCGAAGGCTGCTCCACCCACAAGACCCTGTCCGCCATCGACGAGCTGGCCTGGCGCCTGGAGAACACCCAGGGCGTGCAGTCGGCCATCTCCCTGGTCACTGTTTCCAAGCAGATGATCAAGGGCATGAACGAAGGCAACCTGAAGTGGGAGTCGCTGTCGCGCAACCAGGACGTGCTGAACAACTCCATCAGCCGCGCGGAAGGTCTGTTCAACAGCAACTGCTCGCTGGCGCCCCTGCTGGTGTTCCTCAACGACCACAAGGCCGAGACTCTCGACCGCGCCGTGGCCGTCGTGCAGGACTTCGCCAAGGCCAACGAGAAGGATGACCTGAAGTTCAAGCTCGCCGCCGGTAACGCCGGTATCGAGGCTGCTACCAACGATGTGATCAAGCACTCGGAACTGACCATCCTGATCCTGGTGTACATCTGCGTAGCGATCATGTGCCTGATCACCTTCCGCTCCTTCGCCGCGACCCTGTGCATCGTGCTGCCGCTGATCCTCACCTCGGTGCTGGGCAACGCGCTGATGGCCACCCTGGGCATCGGCGTGAAGGTCGCGACCCTGCCGGTGATCGCGCTGGGCGTGGGTATCGGCGTGGACTACGGCATCTACATCTACACCCGCCTGGAGTCCTTCCTGCGCCAGGGCCTGTCCCTGCAGGAGGCCTACTACGAGACGCTGAAGTCCACTGGTAAAGCAGTGCTCTTCACCGGTCTGTGCCTGGCCATCGGCGTGGCTACCTGGATCTTCTCGGCGATCAAGTTCCAGGCCGACATGGGCCTGATGCTGACCTTCATGCTCCTCTGGAACATGTTCGGTGCTCTGTGGCTGCTGCCGGCGCTGGCGCGCTTCCTGATCAACCCGGAGAAGGTGCGTCAGAAGAAGGCTTCGATCCTGGTTCACTGATCGACGCTCGAGCAGTAAAAAACGCGGCCCTCGGGCCGCGTTTTTTTTGGCGCCGGACCGAGTTCGGAGCCGCCGGGGATCTATCGCGGACGGAGTCCGCTCATACGATGCATGAGATCACGTAGGAGCGGACTCCGTCCGCGATCGGTGCCGCTTCACGCCGGCCTATCGATGGGTCACGGCAGGATGGCAAACACCCGCGCCGGGAAGCCGGTGCCCTGGGCGATCTTCGGGAAGCTCACCACCGCCAGCGCGCCGGCCTCGGGTACCTTGTCGAGGTTGGCGAGCAGCTCGATCTGGTAGTGGTTGGTACCGAGGATGTACGACTCCAGCGAATAGTCGTCCTTGCTGGTGGCGATGCCCGGATCGGTGTCGGTGGTCTCGTGGCCGGACGCGGTGATCTTGCGCGTCTCGTAGAGGTACACCAGGGCCTCCTTGCTCCAGCCCGGATAGTGCGCGACACCCTTGGCGTCCTGATTCTGCATCTTCGCCTGGTCCGGCCAGCGCTGCGACCAGTCGCTGCGCAGCGCGGCGAAGGAACCCTGCGGCACCGGCCCGTGCTTGGCTTCCCAGGCCTTCACGTCGGCCAGGCTCAGCACGTAGTCCGGGTTCTTCGCCACCTGCTCGTGGATATCGAACACCACCAGCGGCAGGAACTGTTCCTTCACGTCGAGTTGGTCAACGCTGCGCAGTCCCTTGTGGAAGTGCACTGGCGGGTCGACATGGGTGCCCCATTGCCCGACGTGGCTGTACAGCTCCACCTGGAAGCCATCCTTGTCCACGGTGTAGAGCGTCTTGCGGCCCATGGGCTCGAAGCCTTTCCAGTGCGGCGTATTGCTGTCGAACGCGTGGGTCAGGTCGACCCAGTCGTGCTGCCTGAGGCTGGCGTAGGTGTCCCACAGGCCGGGTTGGGCGGCCTGGCTCGCGGCAGGTAGCAGGGCGGCGGCAAAGAGCAGGGCAGGGAGGCGTTGCATGGGTCTGATTCCTTGACGGGGATGGGAGAGAACGCCTTATCTTTCTCCATCGCCTGTCCAATCATCCAATTCTGAATTCTGCTTTTCTTATTCCAAAATCGTCAGGGAGCAACCATGTCCTTCCAGCTCATCGAATACACCGAAGCCAGCCCCGAAGTCCGTGCCGTCTACGACGACATCATGGCGACCCGCAAGATCGACTGGGTGAACAACTTCTGGAAAGCCCTGGCCAATCATCCGCAGACCCTCAAGCGCACCTGGGAAAGCCTCAAGCAAGTGATGGGGCCGGGGCAGTTGGACCCGCTGGTGAAGGAGCTGATCTATGTCGCCGTCAGTGTCACCAATAACTGCAACTACTGCATCGGCTCCCACGGCGCAGCGGCGCGCAAGGCGGGGATGGACGACGCCATGCTCGGCGAGCTGATGGCGGTGGTCGCCATGGCCAACGAGACTAACCGCCTCGCCATCGGTTACCAGGTGCCGCTGGACGATGTGTTCAAGGGAGCGGTGATGGAGAACAGCGGCGGTTGAGACTGTTCGCGAGCAAGCTCGCTCCTACATAAACGCTCCGGGCGTGCCTGTAGGAGCGAGCTTGCTCGCGAACCCGGGCCGGCGATGGATTGTCAGGGCGCTGGCGCCGACAACCGCTGCATCGCCTTCACTGGCGTGCCATCGCTCCAGCGCCCCATGGACAGCTGCGCCGGCCCACCACCCAGTGCGTAATCGCGGTCCTGGCCGTAGAAGGCCGCATCGCACAGCGCATCGAACAGCTTCCACGGCCCGAACCAGTCCAGCGCATCGGTCGCCAGGGCGTTGTGGGCCGAGGGTTGCCCTTGTTTCAGCCGCTGCTTCACCCGCTCCTGCACGCGGTTGAGCAGCCAGCTGGACGAGTCGCTGGGCGGGTAGCGCGGGTCGAAGCGCGGTGCGGTCGGTGCCGCGTGGTTGGCCAGCAGCGGCGGGCTACCGTGACGGTCGCTGCGCAGCAGGAGCAGGTCCTTGTCGCGCGGCGCCACCTGGGTGCTTTCCGTATAGATGCGCCGCGCGTCATCGCAGGCGACGCGCTCATCCTCGTCGCCGCAGATCGCCAGCAGCAGCGTGCCGGCAGGAATGTTCGCCAGCGGCTCCAGCGGTACCTGGCGCCAGCGCGGCCCGCTGCTCTTGCCCGGTTCCACGGCCATCAGCGCGCGTGGCCGGGGAACGCCGAGGCGTTGCCAGGAGGCCGCCAGCCCACTGGCAATCAGACCGCCCGCCGAGTGGCCGACGTAGGCGACGTGCTCCAGTTCCGGCTTCACCCCCAGCTTCCCTGCCTGCAGATCGGCAATGGCGTGGCGCACGGAATCGGCGGCGTTGGGCAGGAACTCCGCCGCCGGCGTCTTCAGTGTCGCCTGGTAGCGCGGATAGATGAGGATGGCGCCGCGCCGGACGATGTGCTCGATCCAGGCACGATAGAGGTCGGGCTGCATGACGCTCCAGCCGTGGGTGAAGACCACGACGGGGGCGCTGGAAGGGGCAGGGCGCTGCGGTGTGAACACCCAGTATTCGTTGCCCTCGGCACTGAAGTGCCACTGGCGCACGTCGGCGTGGGCGTAGTTGGAGCTGCCGGGGCCTTGCAGCGGTTGCGTCGGCGGCAGGGCCTCGGCTGCGTGCAGCGGGCCGGCCAGGAGAGGGTTGCAGATCAGCAGCAGGCCGGCGGCCAGCGCTGGAATCAGCCGGGGGGCGGGCATGGAGGCACCTCTGGCG
Organism: Pseudomonas sp. GD03903; assembly: GCF_029840045.1. NCBI lineage: Bacteria > Pseudomonadati > Pseudomonadota > Gammaproteobacteria > Pseudomonadales > Pseudomonadaceae > Pseudomonas > Pseudomonas sp. GD03903. Next base: position 95,885 of record NZ_JAOCBT010000021.1, read on the forward strand.
GGGATGCCTCCAGCATAGCCGTCAGCGTGGATAGAGCGGTGGCAGGCTGCTGGCTTCCGCTGCCGGCGGCGCGTCCGGATCGGCGCCGGGCAGGGTGCGGATGGCGCGCCAGAGGTCCTCGCCCTGCCAGTTGCGGCCGCCTTCGCTGTCGCTGTAGAGCGCGCCGTTGAGGCCATCCAGGGCATCGGACAGGGGCACGAAGCGAGCCGCCATGTCAGCCAGGGTTTCCGGTTGCTGGCGCGCCCAGGCATCCAGCGCCTGGCGGGTGGCGTGCGAGTCGTTGGCCTGGCAGGCGCGGCGCAGCTCGTCGAGCAACGTGCGCGTGCTCGGTCCGGCTTGCGCAACGCGGATCACCGCTGGCTGGCTACGGGCCCGCCACCAGAGGGCGAAACCGAGCAGGGTGGTCAGGCTGAGCAAGGCACAGGCGAGTTGCCAGGGCCATAGCAGCGCATCGCTGACGATTGTCTCGCTGGGCGCGGCGGGGGCTTCGGTGTGTTCCTCCAGCTGTGCGTTCGCCGCGACCTGCAATGTGCGCGCAGGCAGGCTGGTGCGTTCGACGCGGCGCTCCTGGGTGTTCCACCAGACGATTTCCACTGGCGGCAGTTCCACCGGGCCAGCCTTGTCGGCGATCAGCGCTTCGCGCTCCTCGCGGCTGCCGATCATGCCCTGGTCGCTGCTTTCGTTGGCCAGTTGCGGCTGGTCCGGGTAATGCCGCAGGCCCTCGGGAAGGGGGATCGGCAGCGGTGGTAGCTGGGCGCTGGAGAGACCTTCCACGCGCAGCATGATGTTGCGGGTCAGTGCTTCACCGGCCTTGGCTTCCTCGGGCTGCGGGCTCCAGGTTTCGCTCAGGCTCAGCGAGCGGGCGGGCAGCCAGGGCGCGTCCTTCGGGTAATCGGCGGGCTTGGGGTCGATCTGCAGTGGAATGCTCGGCGAGGTGACCAGCACCTGCTTGCCCGGCTGCGGGCCGAACGGATTGTAGTCATCGTCATTGCGGCGCTGCGCGACCTGGGTGGCCTTGAAGGTCTGGCCGGGAATTTCCAGGGTCCCGCTCTTCTGCGGGAAGATCGCGTAGCGCACTTCGATCACGCCGTGGCGAACACCGTTGATGTCCTTTTCATAGGTGCGCGGCTCGCCCAGTTGCTCGACCCGGGCATCGTTCATGCGCAACGGGCTGAGGCTGCTGTCGTCGTACAGCGATACCGAATGGTAGATGCGCAGGGTGAGGATCACCTGCGCCTGCACCCAGCTTTCCTCGCGGTCGACGCTGGCGTCGATGAACACCGGGGCGAGCTTCTGGCCCTCGGCGCTGTCTTCGGCCTTGAGTACTTCGAGGCCGATCGGCTCGCTGGCGTTGCCGCCCAGGTGGATCGGCGGGATTTCCACCTTGCCTTCAGTGCGCGGCTGCAGGGTGATGATCCAGCGCGTGGTGGCCTGGGCCTTGCCGTTGAGGGTGGTGAGGCGGTTGACCTGGCGGGTGCCGAGTACCACGAAGGCCTCATCGAGCGGCTTCAGGTCGGGCTTGCCGAACAGCGTGGGGTCGTCCGACTCCAGTGTCAGTTCGACGCTCTCGCCCGCGGTCAGGCGCGCGCGGTCGACGCTGGCGGTGAAGCTGGCCTCGGCGCGGAAGGTGGCGAGGCAGAGCAGGGTCAGGCAGATCAGCCTTTTCATGGGTTGGGTTCCTGGCGCTGCTGCTGTTGCTGGTACCAGAACTTGCGGCGCAACAGCTCGGACGGATCGTCGGGCATCTGCCGCAGCCACTGTTCCAGGGCCTGACGGCGCTCGTCCCCCAGTGGACCGGCATCTTCCGGGTTGGTTTCCTGTTCTTCGCGGGCGTTCTCACCGGGTTTGTCGCTCTGGCTGGCAGAGGGGCGGTCGGCTTCCTGCGATGGGTTCTTCGCAGCCGGCGCCGGCTGCGAGTCGCGTTCGCTGGAGTGTTCTTCCTCCTGCTGCTGCTCCTGCGGCTTGGCGGCCTGGGGATCGCTGCTCTGGGCGGGGTCCTGGTTCTGCTGGGGGGGCTGGTCGGTGCCGTCGCCGGCGGGGTTTTCCTTGCGCTGGCGCAGCAGGTCTTCAAGCAGCGCCTTGTTGCGCTTGGCAGCCTCCAGCTCGGGGTTGCGTTCCAGTGCCTGATCGTAGGCGTCGATGGCAGCCTCCAGCTCGTTCTGTTTCGCCAGGGCATTGCCACGGTTGTAGTGGTCGGCAGCCTCGTCGCCCTGGGCAAAGGCCTGGGCGGCGTCGACATAATCGCCGGCGCGGTACAGCGCCAGGCCTTTCCAGCGGAAGTCGTCGAAGCGCTCGGCGGCCTCGGCGGGACGCCCGGCGTCGAGCAGGCGCTGGCCCTGCTGGTCCGGGCGCAGCCAGAGATCGTTGAGCTCGAAGGCGTTGGCATCCTGCGGCGGCGCCCACAGCAGGGGCAGCAACAGCGGCAGGCTGAACAACCAGCCGCGGCGGCCGGCACAGGCGGCGAGCAGGAGCAGCGGCAGCAGAAGCCAGTAGCCCTGGTCGGCCCAGCGTTGCAGGCGCAGCAGGGCGTCTTCTTCGCTCACCTGCAGGCCCTGGGTGCTGTCCAGCAGACCGAGGGAGCGCAGGTCGCTGCTGCTGGCGCGCAGGCGCTGGAAGCGTCCACCCATGTCGGTGGCGAAGACGCGCAGCGAGTTCTCGTCCAGGCGTGGCACCAGGATGTTGCCCTGGTCGTCCTTGAGGAAGGTGCCGTCTTCCTGGGCAATGGGCGCGCCGCCGGGCGTGCCCACGGCGAGCAGCAGCAGGTCCTTGCCCTTGCCCTTGAGCGCCTGGCGAATACCCTGGCGCTCACGGGCGTCCAGCGCACTGGTGATCAGCAGGATCCGGCCGTTGCCCTCGGCACCGTTGTCCAGCAGGCGCCGCGCCTGGGCCACGGCGAGGTCGGCGCGCTGCCCCGGCTCGGGCATGATCGATGGCTTGAGGGCGTCGAGCAGGTTGCGCGCGGTGCCCAGGTCATTGGACAGCGGCACCAGCGTGTGGGCGCTGCCGGCGTAGACGACGATGGCGGTCTGCGCGTCGCTGCGGCTCTGCAGCAGGTCGAGCAACTTGTGCCGGGCCTGTTCCAGGCGGGTCGGCTTGAGGTCGGTGGCGAGCATCTGCGGGGTGAGTTCCAGCACCACCACCAGTGGGTCGCTGCGCTCCATGGTCGGTTGTTCCACCTGCTGCCAGCTTGGGCCGAGCAGGGCGAGCAGCGCCAGTAGCCAGGCGATGCCCAGGTAGAACCACGGGCGGCGCTCGTGCCGGCCGCCGCCACCCGCCAGCAGCCAGGGGTGGAAGGCCTGCGGCAGCAGCAATTGCCAGCGGCCGGCGCGGCGTTCGCGGTGCCAGAGCTTCCACAGCAACCAGCCCAGCGGCGGCAGCAGGATCAACCAGAGCGGGTGCAGCAGGTGCGGCCAGATGCCGTTCATGGCCGGCGCTCCTTCTGCAGACGCGCGACCCAGGCCGGCCAGCGCCAGTCCTCGGGTGGCCACAGGGTGCCGACCACCAGCGCCGCACTGATCAGCAGGGCCAGCAGCAGCGGCCAGCGGTACAGCGCGATGGCCGGACGTGCCTGGGTCGGCTTCTGTTCCACCGGCTCGAGCTGGTCGAGGCTGTCGGAAATACGTTGCAGCTCCTCGCCGTTGCGTGCGCGGAAGTACTCGCCACCGGTGCTCTCGGCGATGGCCTTGAGGGCCGGCTCGTCCAGGTCCAGCCCCGGGTTGAGGCCGAACAGCCCGACGACGCCACCCTGCTTGGGATCGGCGCCGATGCCGATGGTGTAGACCTTCACCTGTTCTTCGGCGGCGAGCCTGGCGGCGGTCTGTGGGGAAATCTCGCCGGCGGTATTGGCGCCGTCGGTGATCAGCACCAGCACGCGGCTCTCGGCCGGGCGCTGGCGCAGGCGCTTGACCGCCAGGCCGATGGCATCGCCCAGGGCGGTGTCCTTGCCGGCGATGCCGATCAGTGCTTCGTCCAGCCAGACACGCACGGTGTGACGATCGAAGGTGAGCGGCGCCTGCAGGTAGGCGCGGGTACCGAACAGGATCAGCCCGACGCGATCACCCCGGCGGCCTTCGATGAAGTCGCCGAACAGCTTCTTCACCAGGTCCAGACGGCTGACTTCGGCACCGTCCCAGGTCATGTCGGCGTAATCCATGGAGCCGGAAACATCTACCGCCACCAGCAGGTCACGGCCGGTGGCCGGAATCGGCAGCGGCTCGCCGACCCATTGCGGGCGCGCAGCGGCCAGCAGCAGGCACAGCCAGAGCAGGGCGAAGGGCGCCTGCTGGCGCCAGGCCGGCAAGCGCGCACGGGCGCGACGGCCGGCAAGGCCCTCGAGTTCCTGGAGGAAGCTGACCTTGAGCGCCGCCTCGCCGTTGTCGGCCGGCGGCAGGATGAAGCGCATCACCCAGGGCAGCGGGGCGAGCAGGAAAATCCACGGCCAGGCGAACTCAAACATGCTTGCGCACCCAGGTTTCCACGGAGGCGGCGAGGCCGTCGATGGCCTTGTCGTCCAGCTTGCACTCGGCGCGGTAGCCGCCTTCCACCAGGATCATCCAGCGGGTCAGGCCGGCGGCCGGACAGCGGGTATCGAGGAAGGCCAGCCAGGCACGGCCGCTCAGGGTGTGGCTGTGGCTGTCCGGCCAGCGCGCCCGCGACAGGCGTTTGAGCAGGCCGTTCAGTGATTGCAGCCAGGGGCCGGCCGGCGCGCGGTCGTAGGGGCGCGGCAGGCGCTTGAGTTCCTCCAGTGCAGCTTCGCGCAGCGGGTCCAGCGGCACATCGGTGACGACCTTGGCCCTGCGCCTGGGCAGCCAGCGCCGGCGATTGCGCCACAGCGCCCAGAGCAGCAGCGGCAGCAGCGCGGCGAGCAGCCACCAGCCTGGCGCCGGCGGCCACCAGGGCACCGCAGCCGGCTCGATGAGTGGTTGCAACTGATCGAGCGGATTCATTTGGCGTATCCCGGCTGGTGCTGTTCCAGCAGGTTGCGCAGTTGTTCCACCAGTTCTTCCTGGGTGGTCAAGGGCAGCAGCGGTACGCCCAGGCGCAGGGCGAGGCGCTGCCAGCGTTCGCGGCGGGCCTCGCCGAGGGCGCGGTAAGCCAGGCGCTGTTCGTCGATGTGGGTATCCAGTTCCAGCTGTGCCTGGCCTTCGGCGAATCTCAGCAGCCCGGCGGCGGGCAGGGCGTGGTCGAGCGGGTCGGAGACCGGCAGCATCACCAGGTCGGTGTGCCGCGCCAGCAGTGACAGCTGCTGCTCGGCCACTTCGCTGAGCGCACGCTCGTCGCAGATCACCATAATCAGGCTGCCGGGGCGCAGCACCTCGCGAGCGCGGCGCAGGGCCATGCCGAAACCGTCGCCGCTGTGGCTGAGGTTGGAGCCGGCGAGCAGGGTGTTGTTGGCCCGCACGATCAGGTTGAACAACTGCAGCAGGCTCTGCTTGCTGCGCCTGGGCTTGATCTCGTGGCATTCGCTGTCGGTGAACACCAGCCCGCCGATGCGGTCGTTGTGCGCCAGCGCCGCCCAACCGATGAAGGCAGCGGCACGTGCGGCAAGCACGGACTTGAAGCTCAGGCCGGAACCGAAGAACAGCCGGGCACTCTGTTCGACCAGGACGAATACCGGTCGCTCGCGCTCCTCATGGAACAGCTTGGTGTGCGGCTCCTGGCTGCGCGCGGTGACGCGCCAGTCGATGGTGCGCACGTCGTCGCCGGCCTGGTACACACGCACCTGGTCGAAGTCCACGCCGCGTCCGCGCAGGCGCGAGTGGTGCAGGCCGATCAACGGGCTGCGCCGCGAGGGCGTGGAGAACAGCTGGACTTCGCGCAGGCGGTGGCGAATCTCGATCAGCTCGCCAAGGGAAACCGCGACGCCGGGCGCCAGGACATTGTGCATGTCAGGCGACGGCAACCACGTCGAGGATGCGCTGGACCACGCGGTCCTGGTCGATCCCGGCGGCTTCCGCCTCGAAGGTGAGGATCAGGCGGTGGCGCAGCACGTCGAAGAGCATCGCCTGGATGTCCTCGGGGCTGACGAAGTCGCGCCCGGCCAGCCAGGCGTGGGCACGTGCGCAGCGGTCCAGGGCGATGGAGCCGCGCGGGCTGGCGCCATAGGACAGCCACTCGGCGAGCTCGGCGTCGTACTTGGCCGGGGTGCGCGTGGCCATGATCAGCTGCACCAGGTATTCCTCCACGGCATCGGCCATGTACAGGCCGAGGATTTCGTGGCGGGCGGCGAAGATGGCCTCCTGGGTGACCCGGCGCTCCGGCTTGGTCTCGCCGTGCAGCGCTTCGCCACGTGCCTGCTGGAGGATGCGGCGTTCCACGGAGGCTTCCGGGTAGCCGATCTTCACGTGCATGAGGAAGCGGTCGAGCTGGGCTTCGGGCAGCGGGTAGGTGCCTTCCTGCTCGATGGGGTTCTGCGTCGCCATCACCAGGAACAGCGGCGGCAGGTCATAAGTGCTGCGGCCCACGCTGACCTGGCGCTCGGCCATGGCTTCGAGCAGGGCGGACTGTACCTTGGCCGGCGCCCGGTTGATTTCGTCGGCCAGTACCAGGTGATGGAAGATCGGCCCCTGCTGGAACACGAAGCTGCCGTTCTCCGGGCGATAGATCTCGGTGCCGGTGATGTCGGCCGGAAGCAGGTCGGGGGTGAACTGGATGCGGTGGAACTCGGCTTCCAGGCCCTCGGCGAGGTCCTTGATCGCCTTGGTCTTGGCCAGGCCTGGCGCGCCTTCGACCAGCAGGTGGCCGTCGGCGATCAGGGCGATGAGCAGCCGCTCGATGAGCTTTTCCTGGCCGAGGATCTGGCTGGAGAGATACTGGCGCAGTGCAAGGAGCGACTCACGATGTTCCATCGCGTGGATTTCCTGGACGAAGGGTGGGGCTGTCGGGCCGCCTACTTTACTGCATCGGCCGTCACTCTTGCAGCGCTGCGCTGCGAGCCTTGTGCGGCGCTAGCGGTTCCTGCGACGCCCGGTCGCCGGGCAACGGGGTCAGCAGGCGCAGGGAGCTGTCGCGGTTGAGCTGGTGGCGCATGTCGCGCGCGCCACCATGGACCACCGCGAAGCGGTAGACCCAGGCCACCAGGCGCGGCATACCGGCCTCCAGCAGCATGCGGTGGAACAGTTCGTCCGCCTCGGCCTTGGTCACCGGCGCGACGTTGAGGAACTGGTACAGCGCGTCATGCACCAGGCTGGCATGGTGCGCCACCGGCCAGAACATCACGCGCTCCTTCTGCTGGCCATGGCGCAGGCACTGCACGCTTTCCAGGTGCTCCCACCAGTCCGGCGTGCCGAGGGTCGCGATCCAGTAGAAGGGCACCTTCGGCGAGCAGCCGTCCCAGGCGTAGGTGCGGGTGCAGCCGAAGTCGTAGCTCACGGTGCCGGCGCTCAGGTCGACATGCGCTGGGCCGGGGTTGATGACGATGCGCCCGTCGTGCACCACCAGCCACTCGCTATAGAAGTAGCGGTCCTTGAACAGCGGGTCCTCGCGGACCAGTGGGAAGTCGATGTAGTTGATCCACGGGCCGTTGCGGTCGCGGCTGCAGAAGCCCCACTCGTCCACCGAGCGTTCCCGCGCAGCCTGCACACGACGCAGACGTTCGCCCCGGCCGACGATGCGCGGCAGGAGGACGCCGAGATAGACCGGAACCGCGCCGACCAGCAACGGCCGCACGGCCTCATCGAGGAACAGCCAGGCCAGCACGAGCAGTGCCGCGCCCAGCAGGGTGACCAGCAGGTTGTCGAGGTGGCGCAGCAGCGGGCGGCGCAGGGGAGGGTGGCGTTGCATGGCGTCCGTTCCAGGCGAGGGATTGCATGATAGCGCTTTGATATTTCTGCGGGCAGTTGCGGAACGATCGTGCCGCAAATTCTGTCGTTTCCCCTGAGCGTGGCGGCTGCATGCCGTTGAACGAATATGTCGCAGCCCCGTAAGCCAGCGGCGGCCCAGTCCCGATAAGCTCGGTGGGATCGGTGACCGCCCGGTCGGGGCTGTCAATCGAGGGTCACACTGCCCGGCTATACCTGTGGCCCGACACAAGACGATATGCGTTCTACGCTCAATCCAATAATTCGAGCCCAGCGGAGTACCAACATGGCGTTCTTCACCGCAGCCAGCAAAGCCGACTTCCAGCAACAACTGAAAGCGGCCCTGGCGCAGCACGTCGACGACAAGGGTCTGCCACAAGTGGCCCTGTTCGCCGAGCAGTTCTTCGGCTTCATCTCACTCGACGAATTGACCCAGCGCAGGTTGTCCGACCTGGTCGGTTGCACCTTGTCTTCCTGGCGCCTGCTGGAACGCTTCGACCCCGCCCAGCCGGAAGTGGCGGTGTACAACCCCGACTATGAAAAGCACGGCTGGCAGTCGACCCACACCGCCGTGCAGGTGTTGCACCCGGACCAGCCGTTCCTGGTCGACTCGGTGCGCATGGAGCTGAATCGCCGCGGCTACAGCATTCACACCTTGCAGACCAATGTGCTCAGCGTGCGGCGCAATGCCAAGGGCGAGTTGCTGGAGATCCTGCCCAAGAACAGCACCGGCAAGGACGTGCACCAGGAATCGCTGATGTACCTGGAGATCGATCGTGTGTCCCAGGCCGGTGAACTGCGCACCCTGGAAAAGGCCCTGCTGGAAGTGCTCGGCGAAGTGCGCCTGGCAGTCGCCGACTTCCCCGCCATGCGCAGCAAGGCCGAGGAGCTGCTGGCCTGGCTGGGCAAGTCCAAGGCCAAGGCCCGCGCGGAAGAGACCGCCGAAGTGCGCGCCTTCCTCGAATGGTTGCTGGATAACCACTTCACCTTCCTCGGCTATGAAGAATTCACCGTGCACGACGAGGCCGACGGTGGCCACCTGGTGTACGACGACAAGGCCTTCCTCGGGCTGACCAAGCTGCTGCGCGCCGGCCTGAACAAGGACGACCTGCACATCGAGGACTACGCGGTGGCCTACCTGCGCGAGCCGGTGCTGCTGTCCTTCGCCAAGGCCTCCCAGCCCAGCCGCGTGCACCGCCCGGCCTACCCGGACTACGTATCGATCCGCGAGATCGACGCCAAGGGCAAGGTGGTCCGCGAGTTCCGCTTCCTCGGCCTGTACACCTCGGCGGTGTATGCCGAGAGCGTGTTCGACATCCCGTTCATTCGCGGCAAGGTCGCCGCCGTGCTGAAGAACTCCGGCTTCGACAGCAAGGCCCACCTGGGCAAGGAGCTCGCGCAGATTCTCGAGGTCCTGCCGCGTGACGACCTGTTCCAGACCCCGGTGGATGAGCTCTACGCCACCGCCATGTCCATCGTGCAGATCCAGGAGCGCAACAAGATCCGCCTGTTCCTGCGCAAGGACCCGTACGGCCGCTTCGCCTACTGCCTGGCCTACGTGCCGCGCGACATCTATTCCACCGAAACGCGGATGAAGATCCAGCAGGTGCTGATGGAGCGCCTGAAGGCCAGCGACTGCGAGTTCTGGACCTTCTTCTCCGAATCCACCCTGGCCCGCGTGCAGTTCATCCTGCGCGTCGACCCGAAAGTGCGCATCGACGTCGATGCCGCCCAGCTGGAGCAGGAAGCCATCCAGGCCTGCCGCTCCTGGCAGGACGACTACGCCGCGCTGGTGCTGGAGAACTTCGGCGAAGGGCAGGGCAACAACCTGCTGGAAGACTTCCCCAAGGGCTTCCCGGCTGGCTACCGCGAGCGCTTCGCCCCACACTTCGCCGTGGTGGACCTGCAGCACCTGTCCAGCCTGGGCGACAGCCGCCCGCTGGTGATGAGCTTCTATCAGCCGCTGGCCCAGGGTGAGCAGCAGTTGCACTGCAAGCTCTACCACGCCGATACGCCGCTGGCGCTGTCGGACGTCCTGCCGATCCTGGAGAACCTCGGCCTGCGCGTGCTCGGCGAGTTCCCCTACCGCCTGCGCCACACCAATGGCCGCGAGTACTGGATCCACGACTTCGCCTTCACCTACGCCGAGGGCCTGGACGTCAACATCCAGGAACTCAACGAAACCCTGCAGGACGCCTTCGTCCACATCGTCAACGGCGATGCCGAGAACGATGCCTTCAACCGTCTGGTGCTGACCGCCGGTCTGCCCTGGCGCGACGTGGCGCTGCTGCGTGCCTACGCGCGCTACCTCAAGCAGATCCGCCTGGGCTTCGACCTGGGTTACATCGCCAGCGCGCTGAACGCCCACGTGGACATCGCCCGCGAACTGGTGCGGTTGTTCAAGACCCGTTTCTACCTGGCCCGCAAGCTCACCGCCGAGGACCTGGAAGACAAGCAGCAGAAGCTGGAACAGGCGATTCTCGCGGCGCTGGACAACGTCCAGGTGCTCAACGAGGACCGCATCCTGCGGCGCTACCTGGACCTGATCAAGGCCACCCTGCGCACCAACTTCTACCAGCCGGACGCGAGCGGGCAGAACAAGAGCTACTTCAGCTTCAAGTTCAATCCCAAGGCCATCCCGGAAATCCCGCGACCGACGCCGAAATTCGAAATCTTCGTCTACTGCCCGCGCGTGGAAGGCGTGCACCTGCGCTTCGGCGACGTGGCCCGTGGTGGCTTGCGCTGGTCCGACCGCGAGGAAGACTACCGCACCGAAGTGCTGGGCCTGGTGAAGGCGCAGCAGGTGAAGAACGCGGTAATCGTGCCGACTGGTGCCAAGGGCGGCTTCATCCCGCGCCGGCTGCCGCTGGGTGGCACGCGTGATGAAATCCAGGCCGAGGCCATCGCCTGCTACCGCATCTTCATCTCCGGGCTGCTGGACATCACCGACAACATCAAGGAAGGCCAGATCGTGCCGCCGGCCAACGTGGTGCGCCACGATCCGGACGATCCCTACCTGGTGGTGGCGGCGGACAAGGGCACCGCGACCTTCTCCGACATCGCCAACGGCATCTCCGCCGACTACAACTTCTGGCTCGGCGACGCCTTCGCCTCCGGTGGTTCCGCCGGCTACGACCACAAGGGCATGGGCATTACTGCCCGTGGCGGCTGGGTGTCGGTGCAGCGTCACTTCCGCGAGCGCGGGATTGACGTACAGAAGGACAACGTGACCGTCATCGGCATCGGTGACATGGCTGGCGACGTGTTCGGCAACGGCCTGCTGATGTCGGACAAGCTGCAGATGGTCGCGGCGTTCAACCACCTGCACATCTTCCTCGACCCCAACCCGGATGCGGCGGCGAGCTTTGCCGAGCGCCAGCGCCTGTTCAACCTGCCGCGCTCCAGCTGGGCCGACTATGACGCCTCGCTGATCTCCGCCGGCGGCGGCATCTTCCTGCGCAGCGCCAAGAGCATCACCCTGACCCCGGAAGTGCGCGCGCGCTTCGACATCGACGCCGAACGCCTGACTCCCACCGAGCTGATCCACGCGCTGCTCAAGGCGCCGGTGGACCTGCTGTGGAATGGCGGCATCGGGACCTACGTCAAGTCCAGCGACGAAACCCACGCCGACGTCGGCGACAAGGCCAACGACGGCCTGCGCGTCGACGGTCGCGAACTGCGGGTGAAGGTGGTGGGCGAGGGCGGCAACCTCGGCATGACGCAACTGGCGCGGGTCGAATTCGGCCTCAATGGCGGCGCGTGCAACACCGACTTCATCGACAACGCCGGTGGCGTGGATTGCTCCGACCACGAGGTGAACATCAAGATCCTGCTCAACGAGGTGGTGACCGCCGGGGACATGACCAGCAAGCAGCGCAACAAGCTGCTGGCGGAAATGACCGACCAGGTGTCCGACCTGGTGCTGGGCAACAACTACAAGCAGACCCAGGCACTGTCCCTGGCCGAGCGTCGCGCCCGTGAGCGCATCGCCGAATACAAGCGCCTGATGAGTGACCTGGAGGGCCGCGGCAAACTGGATCGCGCGCTGGAGTTCCTGCCCAGCGACGAAGGAATTGCCGAACGCATCGCCGCCGGCCAGGGGCTCACTCGCGCCGAGCTGGCCGTGCTGATTTCCTACAGCAAGATCGATCTGAAGGAACAACTGCTGGGCTCGCTGGTACCGGACGATGACTACCTGACCCGCGACATGGAAACGGCCTTCCCGCAGACCCTGGTCGATACTTTCGGTCCGGCCATGCGCCGGCACCGCCTGAAGCGCGAGATCGTCAGCACGCAGATCGCCAACGACCTGATCAACCACATGGGCATTACCTTCGTGCAGCGCCTGAAGGAGTCCACCGGCATGACGCCGGCGAACGTGGCGGGTGCCTACGTGATTGTGCGTGATGTCTTCCATTTGCCGCACTGGTTCCGCCAGATCGAGGCGCTGGACTACCAGGTGCCGGCGGAAGTGCAACTGACGCTGATGGACGAGCTGATGCGCCTTGGCCGCCGCGCGACGCGCTGGTTCCTGCGCAGCCGCCGTAACGAGCAGGACGCCGCGCGTGACGTGGCGCATTTCGGTCCGCGCATCGCCGCTCTTGGCCTGAAGCTCAACGAACTGCTCGAAGGGCCGACCCGCGAACTGTGGCAGGCGCGCTACCAGGCCTACGTCGACGCTGGCGTACCGGAACTGCTGGCGCGCATGGTCGCCGGCACCAGCCACCTCTATACCCTGCTGCCGATCGTCGAAGCGGCGGACGTCACCGGCCGTGACCCGGCCGACGTGGCGCGTGCCTACTTTGCCCTGGGCAGCGAGCTGGAGTTGACCTGGTACCTGCAGCAGATCAGCTCCCTGCCGGTGGAGAACAATTGGCAGGCATTGGCTCGCGAGGCCTTCCGCGACGACCTGGACTGGCAACAGCGGGCGATCACGGTCTCCGTGCTGCAGATGCAGGATGGCCCGGCGGAGATCGACGCGCGCGTAGCGCTCTGGCTGGAGCAGCACGCCCCGATGGTGGCTCGCTGGCGCGCCATGCTCACCGACCTGCGCGCCTCCACCAGCACCGACTACGCCATGTACGCCGTGGCCAATCGCGAACTGCTCGACCTGGCGCAGAGCAACCAGCAGGGCGTTTGCCCCGTGTGATGCTCACGCCTGATTGACCTTTTGATGCTCCAGCCCCGCCAAGTGCGGGGCTTTTTTTCGGCGGTGATCCAGTGGTCGGGGGCTTTTTTTGCTTGGATTTGCGGGCCTGCTAGTGCGGCGGCGGGGCATGTTAGCGAGCAAGCTCGCTCCTACGAAGAGCGCTCCGATGTTTGGCTGGGCGGTAGGAGCGAGCTTGCTCGCGAACGTTTCATAGGGATTCGGCTACCAAAGGCTTCCAGAAAATCCGCGGAGTGTGTCGAAGCACCCTGTTCAGAAGCCTGAGTAACCGAAAGGACTTTTCGCGGAGCAGAAAGCGCACGGAGTGGCGAGGCCATCGCCTAGGTTGCGAGGCCACCCGCAAGGAAGAAGGACGGGCTCTGCGCCTGCGCCAAGGCAGCGCAGGCACTCCCGATCAGAAGAGCAGGAGGCAGGGCCTGCCTGCAAGAGCGTCTCGCGGAGGTAATCAGAAACGGCGCCGAGCTGAAATCAGCTCCCGCTCCGCCCATCCTCGCGCGGCTCGGTCAGCGCCCGGCGGTACTTGGCGTACAACTCGTCGGACATGTTGCTGGCGCCCAGCATCTTCAGTGCGAAGGACTTCACTTGCTCATCGCTGTAGGGCTCATGCTGCGGCGCCGGCTGGCTGGCACAGCCCACCAGCCACAGGGGCAGGGTCAGGGAGAGAAGGGCAAGGGCACGGTTCATGGTTCTCACACGCAGGCTGGTTCGGGATGGTTGTCAGGCTATCAACCGCTCGAGGCGAGCAGAAATCATCCCGTTCAATAGTGGTTATCGCTTCTGGCGACTTCCGACCGATCGGTCTGTCAGAAGGTTCCCCAACTACGGCGTTTTTCCGCTAATCCAGATATCCTTCCCGGCTGTTCACTTCTCTTCAGGACTCCCCCCAATGAAAGCGCAACTCGTCGAACTCCTTACGTTGATCAGCTCCGGCTGCCTGGGGGAGGACGAGATCCAGCAGATCGCCGGCGAGGCCTCGCAGGCCTACGCCGATCCGGCAGCCTTCCTCGCCGCCAATGCGGATATCAACTACGACGACGACTTCCCCATCCCGCTGGGCGAATGGGTAGTGGTGGGCAGCCTGCCGGAAATCGTGCTGTTCATGGGCGACAGCTACGAGGAGCTGTTCGGCGAGATTCGTGCTTCCTTCGACCCGAGCGTGAGCTTCGTGCTGCAGGCCAAGCAACTGCGCAAGGCAGAGCCCTTGGCTGCGCTGAACCGCATCCAGACCCAGCTCGGCGCGCTGTACCCGGAGAAGGGTGGCTATGTGCTGGTGGACTTCAGTGAGCCGCTGGATACCGAATTGCAGTGCGTGCTGGTCTATCGCAACGACCTCGAGCGTGTCCTGGCACTCTGCGTGGATATCGGCATTCCCGCCGTGCCGGCATTGCAGGCCGCCCAGCAAGCGGATCAGGACTGATCCGGCTGGGCCATCAGCAGCAGGGCGCCCAGGTCCACCAGGAGCTGGCCGCCAATGCGCAGGCTGGGGACGTCACCCCGCTCGATCCAGCGCTGCACAATGGCCTGACGGTCACTCAGGCCGATCAGCTGTGCAAAGCGCTGCGGCGTCACGTAATAGCCGCCCGTGACCAGGTCCGGGTCGAATCCACTTTCCTCATTCATGTCGTCTCCCGCACCATCCAGCATCTCTGATCCATGGTTTCTGCTTCGGCATGGACAGCGAATTTATCCTAGTTATTGGGGTGTTTTTCCGGGCTTTGGCAGTCTCGGAGATGGATGACGCATGATGAAGAAACGTTTCCTGTTCACTGCAGGAGAAAGACTACGCGCACTGCGTTCGTTGACAGGCTTGTCGCGCCGCGCCTTCGCTGAAGTGGTTGGTATGAAGGCCAAGGACGTGGAGAACATCGAGTACGGCAATCAGCGTATGCGTGACCTCGATTTCCAGAAGGTTTGCAGCGTATACCCGGATTTCAGCCGCTGGATCACCTATGAAGGGCCACTGGACCCGGCTGAGGTGAGCTGGAAGGTCGAGGATTCGGCACAGCGCGCGGCGGTCTACCTGGTCAGGAGCAACCCGCAGTTGCTGGCGACGCTCGGCCTGACACTGGAAGAGTGGCAGGCCCGGCACCACGCGGTGCTGGATAGCCTGGACGAGGAAGAGCGGCAACTCCGCGAGGATATCCCCGAGGAGTAGTACGCCTCAGTCCGCCTTGCCGACGTGGCGCAGATAGCCGACGACGTCTGCTGCGCCGGCTTCCCGAAGGCCGCGGCCGAAGGCATCCGACTGTGGATGGTCCCTGGGCAGCAGCAGGCTCTCCGGGGTTTCCGAGTTGAACAGGGCGAAGCGCGCGTAGGGCATGCCGGTTTCCAGCAGCAGCGCCATGAAGGCGGCATCGCTCCAGGCCTTGGCCGGCATGGCCAGCATGTGGAAGTCGCGCTCGAGTTCATCCAGCGCGGCAGCTTGCAGCTCGAAGCGCTGGATGCTCGCCGGCAGGATGATCTCCAGCCCGCGGCGGCGAGCATAGACCACCGCATTGGCCAGTTCGCAGGGGTGGTTGTCGTCGTCCCAGAACAACCGCGTGCCATGCCAGCCGGCGCTGCGCAACTGCAATTGCGCCTTGCGCTCGAACCCGGGCAGGGCCACGCCCAGCACCTTGGTGAAGTCGTTGTAGCTGATGATCCGCACCTTGCGGCACTGCTCGCAATTGGAGAGTTCCTCCAGCCCTGCCAGCGGGCTGTCGAGCAGGCCGCGGCAGCACAGGCCATCGATACTGCGCACGTCGACGGCGGGATGCTCCTCGCGGTGGCTGGCTACCAGCCGCTTGAGCACGGCGTGAATACGGGCCTTGTCTTCCTGCACGGGGCCAGACAGCGCACCACGAGGCAGATCGATCAGTCGATGGAGTGGCGGCCCGGACTGCCAGCCGAGGCCGGCGGGCCAGTCGGGCAGGGGCTCGAAGGGTAGCGAGAGGCTCCGGCTTCGCTCGGCGACGTTCTTCCCGTCGGCGCTGCCGATGCCCAGGCGCTGGGCAAGGGCGGCCAACCGGCTGGTCACGCTGCGGGGGCGAGGTGGTTGACTCATGGACGACGCAAGACTCCCGATGGCCGGCTGGTCAGTGCAGGAAGCGCCGGGCCCGATGCGCGGCGAATTGCCCTAAGCATAGAAAACCCTGGCGCCATTGGGCGCATGCGTTGTGGCAAAATTCTTTCCTTCACTTGCTGGAGGCCTCCATGGCTTGCGTTGTGCTGGATATTTCCCTGCCGGTGGATCGGCTGCAGGCCCTCTATCGCGGGCATGCCAACCGGGTCGAAGTGGTCAGTCGCGATGGTCGGCGAGTCAATCTGCCGGCGCATCATCTGCGTCCATTCGTCACTCACTGTGGAGTTCACGGCAGTTTCGAGCTGGAATTCGATGATTCCGGGCGGCTGCTGGCGCTGCGTCGCCTCGCCTGAGCGAGGGCGGGCTGGCTATAATAGCGCCCCATTTTGCCGACCGATGCCCGACCATGTACAGCCTGGCCCGCGAGCTCCTGTTCAAGCTCTCCCCGGAAACCTCCCATGAATTGTCCATCGACCTGATTGGTGCCGGTGGTCGTCTGGGGCTCAACGGCTTGCTGACGCAGGCTCCGAAGAGCCTGCCGGTGACGGTGATGGGCCTTGAGTTCGCCAACCCCGTGGGGCTGGCCGCCGGCCTGGACAAGAACGGCGACGCCATCGACGGTTTTGCCCAGCTTGGCTTCGGCTTCGTCGAAATCGGCACCGTCACCCCGCGTCCGCAGCCGGGCAATCCCAAGCCGCGCATCTTCCGCCTGCCGCAGGCCACCGCGATCATCAACCGCATGGGCTTCAACAACCACGGTGTCGATCACCTGATCGAGCGGGTCAAGGCGGCGAAGTACAAGGGCGTGCTGGGGATCAACATCGGCAAGAACTTCGATACCCCGGTCGAGCGCGCGGTGGATGACTACCTGATCTGCCTGGACAAGGTCTACGCCCACGCCAGCTATGTCACCGTCAACGTCAGCTCGCCGAATACCCCCGGCCTGCGCAGCCTGCAGTTCGGCGATTCGCTCAAGCAGTTGCTCGAAGCACTGCGCCAGCGCCAGGAAGACCTGGCGGTGCAGCATGGCCGCCGAGTGCCGCTGGCGATCAAGATTGCCCCGGACATGAGCGACGAGGAAACCGCGATGGTCGCGGCTGCGCTGATCGAATCGGGCATGGATGCAGTAATCGCCACCAACACCACCCTGGGCCGCGAAGGCGTCGAGCACCTGCCATTCGGCAACGAGGCTGGCGGCCTGTCCGGCGCTCCGGTGCGCGAGAAGAGTACGCATATCGTCAAGGTGCTGGCTGCTGAGCTGGGCGGTCGCCTGCCGATCATCGCCGCCGGCGGCATCACCGAGGGCGCGCACGCAGCGCAGAAGATCGCCGCAGGTGCGAGCCTGGTACAGATCTATTCCGGGTTCATCTACAAGGGCCCGGCGCTGATCCGCGAAGCAGTGGACGCCATTGCGGCGGCCAAGCGGGCATAAGTACAGGTAGCAGAAATAAGTAGGGCTCCTTTCGGAGCCCTTGGGCTTGCGCCCTTTTCCGCCCGGATGGGGCGGCTTGGGGAAGTCGTGGGTGACCCTGGATTCAGCCTGTTGCGTGCTGCAATTGGTTCACTCGTTGAATACCGGCGGCGCCGGTCAAACCATCCCAGTTGTCGCCGCGGCCCTCACGCCAGCCGTTGAGCCAGGATTGCCGGGTAGTGGGATGGGTAAACGGACAGAGGTCGCGAGATTTTCCAGTAATGCCGTGCTGATAACCGCGCAAAAAGGCTCTTTCCAACGGATCACGCTTAAGTCTTCTCATAGGGTGTTGCCCTCACTTGTTGACTGTTATGTCCCGTTGGCCCCCCAGGGAGGCCGGGCGGAAAATTCCGCCAATGGGGCGCATTGCCGGCGTGACGCGCCCCGCCCGACACCGTTGCGGTGAAGGATTACCCCGAGTTCTATCGAAAGGTTCCGGGGCTGTGAATGACCAATTTGTCATAAGGACGTAACTCTTATGGGTTCAAGCCATAAGGTTTGTCCGGGTTGCAAAATGCCAGTACGGCTTAACCCGCCAGGGGCGGGAGCTTGGCGAGGATCAAGGGGAAAGTGTATCTAGATGCGACTTTCTCTCGTTCCGACGAGTGGGATGACCTTCTGCGACGCGAGGCCGCAGGCCGGGACGCGGGTCCATCCCTGAAAATGAATACACGGGTCACCTTTGAGTTCACGCGAATGACAACGCGAATGAACAAAAGGTGGCCGACAAGGCCGTAAGCGGCTTTGCTGAAAGGGCTGCGGCCCGGGAATTATTTGCATGGCGGATTTGCACGATCTCTTCCTTACCTGCCCGAAAGGGCTCGATGGCCTGTTGCTGGAGGAAGCCCAGGCACTCGGGCTGACCGATGCGCGCGCCCAGGTTTCGGCCATTCGCGGCAAGGGCGACCTGGAGACGGCCTACCGCCTGTGCCTCTGGTCGCGCCTGGCCAACCGTGTGCTGCTGGTGCTGTCGCGCTTCCCGGTGAGCAACGCCGAAGACCTTTACCTGGGGGTCAACGCCGTGTCCTGGGGCGACCACCTGGACGCCGGCGGCAGCCTGGCGGTGGAATTCAGCGGCAAGGGCTCGGGCAT
The DNA here is from genome assembly GCF_029840045.1 of Pseudomonas sp. GD03903. Lineage (NCBI taxonomy): Bacteria > Pseudomonadati > Pseudomonadota > Gammaproteobacteria > Pseudomonadales > Pseudomonadaceae > Pseudomonas > Pseudomonas sp. GD03903. The sequence continues at coordinate 114,475 of NZ_JAOCBT010000021.1, forward strand.
CGACAACACCCACTTCGGCGCGCTGAAGGTGAAGGACGCCATCGTCGACAACCTGCGCGCCGAGTTCGGCAAGCGGCCGACCGTGGACAAGGTCAACCCGGATATCCGCGTGCACCTGCACCTGGACCGTGGTCAGGCCGTGCTGTCGCTGGACCTCTCCGGCCACAGCCTGCACCAGCGTGGCTACCGTTTGCAGCAGGGCGCTGCGCCGCTGAAGGAGAACCTGGCGGCTGCCGTGCTGATCCGTGCCGGTTGGCCGAAGATCGCCGCTGAAGGCGGCGCGCTGTCCGACCCCATGTGTGGCGTCGGTACCTTCCTTATCGAGGCCGGCCTGATCGCTGCCGACGTTGCACCTAACCTCAAGCGCGAGCGCTGGGGCTTCAGCAACTGGCTGGGTCACGTGCCGGCAATCTGGAAGAAGCTTATCGAGGAAGCCCAGCAGCGCGCTGAAACAGGCCTGGCGAAGACGCCACTGTGGATTCGCGGTTATGAAGCCGACCCGCGCCTGATCCAGCCTGCGCGCAACAACATCGAGCGCTCCGGCCTGGCCGAGTGGGTGAAGATCTACCAGGGCGAGTTGGCCACTTTCGAGCCGCGTCCGGACAAGGGCCAGAAGGGCCTGATTATCTGCAACCCGCCCTACGGCGAGCGTCTGGGTGACGAAGCCAGCCTGCTGTATCTCTACCAGCACCTGGGCGAGCGCCTGCGCCAGAGCTGCCTGGGCTGGAGCGCCGGCGTGTTCACTGGCGCGCCGGAGCTGGGTAAGCGCATGGGCATCCGCAGCCACAAGCAGTACGCCTTCTTCAACGGCGCACTGCCCTGCAAGCTGATCATGCTGGACATCGATCCACGCCAGTTTGTCACCGGTGACCGCGGTGACCGCAGTGAGTCGTCGCCGACCCAGGGTGCCGCCGTGATCGAGCAGGCGCGCCTGAGCGAAGGCGGGCAGATGTTCGCCAACCGGCTGCAGAAGAACGTCAAGGCGCTCGGCAAGTGGGCGCGCAAGGAAAAGATCGAGTGCTACCGGGTGTATGACGCCGACATGCCCGAGTACGCCCTGGCCGTGGACCTTTATCGTGACTGGGCGCACGTGCAGGAATATGCCGCGCCCAAGTCCATCGACCCGGAGAGGGCCCAGACCCGCCTGCTCGATGCACTCGCCGCGTTACCGCAGGCGCTGGGCATTCCCACCGAGCGCATCGTGATCAAGCGGCGCGAGCGCCAGACCGGCAAGAAGCAGTACGAACGGCAGAACGCCGAAGGCCGTTTCATGGAAGTCGAAGAGGGCGGCGTGAAGCTGCTGGTCAACCTCACCGACTACCTCGACACCGGCCTGTTCCTCGACCACCGCCCGATGCGCCTGCGCATTCAGCGCGAGGCTGCCGGCAAGCGCTTCCTCAACCTGTTCTGCTACACCGCCACGGCAACCGTGCATGCGGCCAAGGGCGATGCGCGTAGCACCACCAGCGTCGACTTGTCCAAGACCTACCTGGACTGGGCGCGGCGCAACCTGTCGCTCAACGGCTTCTCCGACAAGCAACGCCTGGTGCAGAGCGACGTGATGGAGTGGCTGCGCGAGGACCGCGGCGAATATGACCTGGTGTTCATCGACCCGCCGACCTTCTCCAACTCCAAGCGCATGGAAGGCGTGTTCGACGTTCAGCGCGATCATGTCGAGCTGATCGACCTGGCCATGGCGCGCCTGGCCAGGGGTGGGGTGCTGTACTTCTCCAACAACTTCCGCAAGTTCGAGCTGGATGAAGGGCTGGCGACGCGTTACCAGGTCGAGGAAATCAGCACCCAGACGCTGGACCAGGACTTCGCCCGCAACAGCAAGATCCACCGCGCCTGGCGCATCACCGTGCGCTGAACCCGGGCGGCGCACGGCAAGGGCCGTGCGTCGCACCAGCGCTGGGCAAATGGCCATCGGCTGCTATAAAAACTGAGTCACCCTGAGAACGGGACCCTACATGACTCAATTGCCGGCCTACGAGCAGTTGCCCGCCGCTCAGGGAGTCGCCAGCCAGAAGAAGGCCCTGCGCGCTGCCGGTGTCGTACTGGTGGTTGGCCTCCTGCTGACGGCCCTGCTGGGCTGGAATGTGTGGCGCAATGCCCGCATGGCCCTGGAGCAGCAGTTCGCCCTTACCGCCAATGAGCGCATCGACCGGGTACGCGAGCGGCTGTCGATGCAACTGAGCGAGCTGGAGTCGATCCAGCGCTTCTTCGAAAACTCCAGGACGGTTTCCCGCGAGGAATTCGAACATTTCGTCAGTCCCTTGCTGGGTGACACGCTGGGGTATGCCTGGCTGCCGCGCGTGGAACAACGCAATCGCGAAGCTTTCGAGGCCAGCGCGCACGCGGCCGGAATGCTCGACTACATGCTGTTTGAACTGAACCTGCAGGGGCAGCCGATTCCTGCCCAGATTCGCGATCGCTATTTTCCGGTTCTCTACGGTGCCTCCGAGTATCTGGAGGAGATGCCGCTCGGCCTGGATCTCAACTCCACGCTGCCGGGGCGGGAACTGACACAGCGGGTGGTGAAGTCACGCTCGGTGGCCGCTTCGATGCCGGTCGTCCTGCCTGGTGCCCCTCCTGCGGACTCCACCGGTTTGTTGCTGGCGGCGCCGCTCTACCGCAACAGTGCGACGCCGAGCCCGACCGCGGAGACTCGCGTCGGTATCCAGGGCATCCTACTGGCGGCGATCAGTTACCGGTTGCTCATCGAACAGGGAACCGAGGGCCGTAGCGAGCAGATGGCGCTGACCTTGCGCGATGCCGGTGATCCCCGGCCGGATGTACCGCTCTACCGTAGCCCGCTGACGGCCGACCAGACAGCCGGGCTGGTCGCGGAGCGCCATCTGCCTTTCGCTGGCCGCGACTACCTCGTGCGTGTCGAGCCTTCCAGCGACTTTCTGCGGCGCAACCAGGGACACCCGCAGCTCTGGGTAGTGTTCGCCGGTGGGCTGACCTCCGTGTTGCTGGCCAGCTACGTCCTGACCTTGCTCGGTCAGCGCCAGCGAGCCCTGCAACTGGTGGGCGAGCGAACCGCCGAGCTGCGGGCCAACCAGTTGGAGCTGCAGGAGAACCAGGCGCGCCTGCACTTCGCCATGGACAGTGCCGGTCATGGCGTCTGGGACTGGAGCCTGGATACCGGCAATGTGTTCTATTCCCACGCCTGGAAAGCCATGCTCGGCTACCGCGACAGCGAAGTGGGGGCGACCACCGACGAGAGCCTCAGCCGGGTTCATCCGGATGACAAGGACGCGCGCTGCGACGCGCTGCGCCGGCACCTTCGCGGCGAATCCTCGCTGTACCAGAGCGAGCACCGGCTGCGCTGCAAGAGCGGGCGCTGGCTCTGGGTACTCGATCGTGGGCAGGTGGTGGAGCGTGATAACGACGGAGCCCCGCGGCGCATGATCGGCACCCAGACCGATATCAGTTCGCGCAAGGCCGCGGAGCTGGAATTGGGCGAAGTAAACAGCCGCCTGCATGGCCTGCTCGATGCGGCAACCCAGGTTGCCATCGTCTCGACCGACCTGCGTGGATTCGTGCGCAGCTTCAACGTGGGGGCCGAGCGGATGTTCGGCTACAGCGCCCAGGAGGTGATCGGGCGGCCGGTGCCGGAGAATGTCTTCGTCAAGGACGAGATCCGCCGCCGTGCGCAGGACCTGTCGAGTATCCTCGGGCGCGAGATTCGCGGCTTCGAGGTGGTAGGCGCGCTGGTGGGCGAGGGACACGAGGAACACGAATGGACATGTGTGCGCCGCGATGGCCGGCAGCTGAAGATCAACCTGATCATCACCGGTGTCCGTGATTCGGCCGGCAACACCACGGGTTACCTGGGCATCGCGACCGACATCACCCGGCGCAAGGAGGCCGAACTGGAGCTCCGGCGCCTGTCGGTCACCGATGCCCTCACCGGCATCCATAACCGCCGCTACTTCAAGGAGCAGCTGGATCAGGCCATGGCGCGCTGCTTGCGTAGCGGCGAGCCGTTGTCGCTGGTGATGTTCGATATCGACCACTTCAAGGACATCAACGACCAGTTCGGCCACGAGGCCGGCGATGTGGTCCTGGTCACCCTGTGCCAGCGCATTGCGCAGCGCCTGCGCAAGGTCGATGTGTTCTGCCGCCTGGGTGGCGAGGAGCTGGTGGTGCTTTGCCCGGGCAGCACGACGGACCAGGCCTGGCAGTTGGCCGAGGCGCTGTGGCAGGCGCTGCGTGGCCAGCCGATGGAAGGCGTCGGTGTGGTCACGGCGAGCTTCGGCGTGGCGTCCTGGTGCTCGGGCGAAAGTGCGGACGACCTGATGCGCAAGGTGGATCGCGCGGTGTATCGCGCCAAGCGCCTGGGTCGGGATCGCCTGGAGCGGGTCGAAGCCTGAAACGAAAACCCCGGCCAGTGGCCGGGGTTCGTCATTGGATCAGCGCTTGGTGCTGCTGTAGAGGTCGAGCAGCACCTGGTCGAGGATCGACGAGGCGCCCCACGGCCGGTTGCTGTTGAGGATTGCCACCACCACCCAGGTGCGACCGTTGGCGTCCCGACTGAATCCGGCGAGGGCGCGCACGGTGTTCAGGGTTCCGGTCTTCACGTGGGCTTCGCCAGCCATGGGTGTGCCGCGCAGACGTTTGCGCATGGTGCCGTCCTTCGCCACGATCGGCAGCGAGGAAATGTATTCCGCGGCGTACGGGCTGTGCCAGGCAGCCTGCAGCATGGCCGCCATTTCGCGGGCACTGACGCGTTCGTCGCGGGACAGGCCTGAGCCGTTCTCCATCACCAGGTGGCTCGCGGTGATGCCTTTGCGCGCAAGCCACTGGCGGATCACTCGCTGGGCTGCCTGTGCGTCGTCTGCATCGGCGCCATTGCGGTACTGGCGGCCAACGGAGAGGAACAGCTGGCGGGCCATGGTGTTGTTACTGAACTTGTTGATATCGCGGATGATTTCCACGACGTCCGGCGACATGGCGCGGGCCACCAGGGTCGCGTTCTTCGGCACGGTGCCTTCGCGGTCCTTGCCGAGGATGCTGCCGCCCAGTTCCTGCCAGATGCCGCGCACGGCCCCGGCGGTGTAGGCGGGGTGCTCGAGGAGCGACATGTAGGTCTGTGCGCTGCAGCCCTGGGGAATCTGTCCGGTGGCAACCAGCGAGGTGCCGTCGAACTGGGTGACCGGGTTGAAGCGCAGTTTCGGCCAGGCCGGGCAGGCAGCGGCCTTGCTCACCTGGATCTGGTTGTCGATGCGCACGTTTGCCAGCGGCGGGTCCATCAGCACGGTGGCCTTGCTGCCTTCGGTGCGGATAACCAGGCGCACACTCTTCAGGTTGACCATCAGCGAGTCGGGGCCGACCAGGAAGGGTTTGTTGTCGTCGCCGCCGTCGTCGTTGAACACCGGCAATTGCGGAATATTGAAGTAGCTGCGGTCCAGCACCAGATCGCCGGTGACCTTGCGCACGCCGTTGGCGCGCAGGTCGCGCATCATCAGCCAGAGCTTCTCCAGGTTCAGCTTCGGATCGCCGCCGCCCTTGAGGTAGAGGTTGCCATTGAGGGTGCCATCCTTGAGCTGGCCATCAGTGTAGAACTCGGTCTGCCACTGATAGGTCGGACCGAGCATTTCCAGGGCGGCGTAGGTGGTGAACAGCTTCATGGTCGACGCCGGGTTCACCGAGACGTCGGCGTTGAAATAGGTAGCGTTACCAGGGCCTTCCAGGGGAATCATCACCAGCGACAGGGCATCGTCTGTGAGTTTGCTGGCCCTCAGCGCTTTCTGTACGCGTTCGGGCAAGGTGCCATTGATCTGGGCAACGGCTGGCAAGGCGAGGGGCAATAAAGTAGCGAGAGCGAGGACACGCAGAGACTTGAACATAGAAAAGATGACATCCCAGTGGTCGGGCATTGACTTGATAAAATGAAAAGATGAAGCGCAACACTACAGATGAAATACTCCCTGTTGGATCGGGAGCTGCGGCACATTATGCCGCAAGCCGTTCCAGGATGCGCAGGCCTTCGAATGCCAGTCGTCTCGGAGAAGCTCCTCGGGAGATTAACTGCGCAAGTCCCGGATATGTTCCTGACACAGTCGTATATCGAGCGGCGAAAGCCCTCCCGAGGAGAGAGTCATATGGCTACCCAGCGTTCCCGTCGTTTACGCAAGAAGTTGTGTGTCGATGAGTTCCAGGAACTCGGCCTCGAGTTGAGCTTCCAGTACAGGGAAGGGCTGGGCGAAGCGGCAATCGGCGAATTCATGCAGCGCTTTGCGGCTGTCGCGGTCGAGCCTAGCGATCTGGTCTACAGCGGCTGCGATGAGTATGGATTCATCTGCCTGGCTCGGCGCGGCTCGGTGAGTGCCGAGCAGCGGGAGTTTATCGACGGATGGCTGAAGCAGCAGCCGGAGCTCGCTGGTTTCAACCTCAGCCCGCTGATCGATGCCTGGTATCCGGACCAGCCGGTCAATTCCTCGGCTCGGTGAGGCTGAGCCCTCTATCCGCCTCGAGCGCATGCAGCAGCGCCCACTGATCGAGCGGCTTCGCCAGGCAGGCGAGGACGGGTAGGCCCTGCTCGCGCAGGTCCTTCTGCAGGGCCTGCAGTTCACCAGCTTCGCGGCAACTCAGGAAGACCGCCTGGCGAATATGGCCTGCCTCGACCAGTTCGCTGAGCAGTTCGATGCCGTTGGTGTTCGGCAGGTTGATATCGCAGAGCAGCAGGTCAAAAGGTTCATCACGGCGTGTGCACTCTTCACGCGCCTCGTCGGCATCAAGAGCAGGTGTCAATCTGAAGAAGCCCAACCTGTTCAGGTGCATCTGCGTGGCAATCAGCTGGAAAGGGTGATCTTCGACAATCAGAATGCTGAATTTGTTGCCCTGCACGAAATAGGCTCCAGGAAATTACCGGTGAAGAGCGGTATCTGCCAATATGGAAAGTTGCGACAGCTATGAGTTGTCTCTATTGGTACTGGTTCGGATATTCTGTGGTTTTGGCTGTCGGGCGATGCGCCAGTCTTATTGCTTGGCGAATGTTATTTTGTTTGCGGAACAGGCTCTTCTGGTCTTCGGTAGTTGTTTTAATAGTGTTCTCATCCTGTTTTCCTTGGGGCTGGCTGCGTGCTGTGAAGCCCAGCGTTATAGGCGATAGAGGAGGGCCCATGACTCTTCTCTAGCTAATCTGGCTTGGGAGGGAAATGGGGGATGGGGTTGGCAGGACGCTCACCGGCCGTGAATGTGATGAAAGTCAGCCATTCGAGGGGGAGGCCAATCACCAGCGAGCGCAGAGGGTGCTTCTGGGACGCCCTTTCCAGAGCGATCCAATTGCCCTCGGTCAGCCCTGCGTCGGGCTGCGGCGTCCGCATTTGGCGTGTCAAAGGTCAGAGTGTGCGGATTGAGCAGGTGCATATTGCAAGGTCGGTAGGCGGGAAATGCGGCGTCAGGGTCAAGGATTCTCAGGAATCCCGGTCAGCTTTTCTGCTGTTCTTCATCAGAAAATTCTTGTCGAATTAGATATGGCGTAAAAATATTTAAGATTGCTTGTAGGAATTATTTAGATGTTGCGTAGGAAAACCCTCTAATAGCTAAAATCGAGGGTGGTTAATATCGACATGGCCTGCTCTACATATATCTTACCGAAGGACATTTTATCGAAGGGTCTGAGGGAGGAAGATGATGAGCAAAGTTCTAATTGTCGATGATCACCCAGTCATTCGCATGGCGATGCGCGTGCTGTTGGAAAAGGAAGGCCATGTCATCGTTGGTGAGACCGACAACGGCGTGGATGCTCTCTCGCTTGTCAAGGACCTGATCCCCGACCTGGTTGTTCTGGATATCGGCATTCCTCGCCTTGATGGCCTGGAGGTGATCAGCCGTATCTCCGCCTTCGAGTTGCCACTCAAGGTACTGGTGCTGACCGGGCAGAGCGCCTCTTTGTTCGCCATGCGCTGCATGCAGGCAGGTGCATCGGGTTTCGTCTGCAAGCAGGGCGGGCTGGCGGAGTTGATCAGCGCGGTCAATGCCGTGGTCGCCGGCTACAACTATTTCCCCAGCACGGCGGTGCGCCAGACGCGCCGCAACAATGGCCAGATGGATGATCAGGAGCTTATCCAGCGTCTGTCTGATCGCGAAATGGCCGTACTCCAGTACCTGGCGAACGGCTATTCGAACAAGGAAATCTCCGAGCAGATGTTCATCAGCAACAAGACGGTCAGCACCTACAAGACCCGGCTGCTGCTGAAGCTCAATGCCCACTCGCTGGTCGATCTGATCGAGTTTGCCAAGCGGAATGCATTGGTCTGAGGTGTGTGATGTGCCGCTTCCGCTTTCTTGTCGGTGTGTTGTTACTCATCTGTTGCGGATGGGTAATGGCGGAGCAGCGCGAGTGGACCCCGATCAACCTGCTGGCTCGTTCGAGCGACGAGCCAGTCAAGGTGCAACTGAGCGACACCGACTGGCAATGGCTCAGAGACAAACGCACGCTGAGGCTGGGCGTGACCGCGCCGGACTATGCCCCCTTCGATATTACCGGCAGCGGGACTGATCTGGAGGGCATCACGGCCGATGTCGTCGGCGTCATTGCCGATGCGCTCAATGTCCGCATCGAAGTACGACGTTATCCCGACCGCGATGCCGCTGTAGCGGCGTTGTCTCGCGGTGATATCGATCTGTTGAGTCGCGCCACGGGATACGAAGCCGCACGGCCGGACGTTGTGCTTTCCGTACCGTACTTTTCCAACCAGCCGGTCATCATCGGGCCGGAAAGCACGCGCCTGGAAAGCAACGGGCAACTGGTTGGCAAGCGTATTGCCGTGGTCAGCGACTACTACCCGGCGGATGATCGCGACAAATACCTGGCCGGCGCCACGGTACAAAGCTACCAGTCGGTGCGCCGCGCGCTGGAAGCGGTTGCCTTCGGCCAGGCGGATCTGTTCGTCGGCGATGCCTTCAGTGCCCAGTACCTGATCAGCCAGGGCTATCTGGCCAATCTCAAACTGCTCAACTTTGCCAGCTTCAACGGCCAGGGTTTCAGTTTTGCCTTGAATGCATCCGACCGGACACTGTTGGGCATCATCGATCGTACCCTGGACGCCATCCCGCGGCAGGCCGAAACGGCCATTCAGCGACGCTGGAGTTCTGGTGGTATCAGCGCGATCGCTGGCCAGCAGCTCATCCTGACCCCCCAGGAGCAGCGCTGGGTGGAGCGCCATCCGCGGCCGACGGTCGTGATTGACCAGGCGTTGGCTCCCGTTTCGTTCTTTGATGCCCAGGGTCAGTTCCGTGGCATCGCTGCCGACTTGCTGGAGCTTATCCAGAGCCGTACCGGGGTCGAGTTCGATGTGCGCCCACAGCCAAGCGTCACGGCGATGCTGGAGCAGCTACGTACGGGAAAGGCCGATGTGATTGCGGCACTGACACCGACCATTCGACGCGAGGAGTGGCTGGGATTCACTCGCCCCTACATGACGGCGTCCTTCGTTGTCGTGGTGCCTGGCGGTAGTGATTGGCTGCACAGCCTGGATGATCTCGATGGCCACCGTGTCGCTGTTCCCAGAGGTTCGGTCATCGCGGACTTCATGCGCGCCCGCTACCCGCAGGTAAAACTGCTGGAAGTCGAGAACAATGTCGACGACCTGCCCATGATCAGCGAAGGAAAGGTGGACGCCGGCATTCACCTGCTGTCGTCGGCCAATTATCTGATCTCCCGCTATTACCCGGATCTCAAGATTGCCCTGGCTCTGGACAGCGAGCCTGGACAGTTTTCGCTGGCAGTGTCCCAGGCAGACCCGGAGTTGCTCAGCATTCTCAACAAGGCGCTATTGGCCATCTCGCCCGAGGACTTGAGCAATATCACCACGCGCTGGTCGGCCAGCGTGGAAAGGCCGGACAGCATCTGGCAGGGCTACCGCCAGCAGTTCATTCAGCTCGCCTGGGCAGCGGCACTGGCGTTGTTCATCGTGCTGCTGTGGAACTGCTGGCTGTGGCGCAAGGTGCGCCGTCGTCGGGATTCGGAGAAGGAACTCAGTTACCGTCTCGAGTTCAAGCGTGCGCTGATCGATGGCATTCCTCAGCCCGTGGCGGTGCGTGATCACGAGGGGCGCCTGATCACCTGCAATATCGGTTTCCTCAAGGAGACCGGGATGCCTCGCGAATCGGCGGAAGGTTCGCGAATCGTCGATTGCCCCTGGTTGCAGTCGAGCGATGCCGAGGCGCTGCAGGAAATTCATCAGCAAGCCATGGGTCAGGACGGCAAGGTGGCCTCCGATCTGATCCTGCAGATTCACAATGAAGTTCGCGAGATACATTACTGGGCCACGCCTTACCGTGGGCCGGCTGGCGAAATCTCCGGCGTGGTGACCGGCTGGATCGATGTCACCGAGCGCGAGCGGCTGCACCACCAGCTTGAGGCGGCGAAGGAGCAGGCCGAAGAAGCGAACCGGGCGAAGAGTACTTTCCTGGCCACCATGAGCCATGAAATCCGTACGCCGATGAATGCGGTGATCGGCATGCTGGAGCTGGCGCTGACCCGGGCCGACCAGGGGCATTGGGATCGCGAGCCGGTCGAGGTGGCCTATGATTCGGCGCATTCCCTGCTCACGCTGATCGGCGACATTCTCGACGTGGCGAAGATCGAGTCCGGGCGTTTGACGCTGATGCCGGAACGCGCCCACCTGCGCGAGCTGGTTGAGTCCGTAGCGCGCGTATTCGATGGGCTGGCGCGGCAGAAGGCGCTGGAGCTGCGGATGGAAATCGAGGCCGAGGCTGCCTGCGATGTGTTGATCGATCCGCTGCGGTTCAAGCAGATACTGTCGAACCTGGTCAGCAACGCCATCAAGTTCACTGACTTCGGCTACGTGAAGATTCGTGTCCATGGCGAGCGTGTTGCCGGCGAACGTCTGGCCCTTGAGGTCAGCGTGCAGGACAGCGGGATCGGTATCTCCGCGGAGGAAAAGCGCCAGTTGTTCGAACCCTTCAGCCAGGTCGCCCGTGGCGGCAGTGCCAGTCGCGGCGGCACGGGCCTGGGACTCACCATCTGCCGCAAGCTGGCGGAGATGATGGGGGGCACGGTGCGCATGGAAAGCCGGCCCGGCGAGGGCACCACGGTCACGGTTCGCCTCTTGCTGCAGACCCTGGAAAGCCTTCCCGAATGTGCTGTGATCCAGGCCGTGATGGTCCCGGCGACAAGCCAGTCGCTGAAGGTACTGGTGGTCGATGACCATGCTGCCAACCGGATGCTGTTGACCCAGCAACTGGAACACCTGGGCCATCGGGTCGAAGTGGCATCCGACGGTTCCCAGGCTCTCCAGCAATGGCATCCGGGTGATTTCGACCTGGTGATCACCGACTGCAACATGCCGGTGCTCAATGGTTATGACCTGGCTCGGCGAATTCGCGAGCTTGAAAGCGAAATGGAGGCCGAACCCTGCGCGATCTTCGGGTTCACGGCCAACGCCCAGCCCGACGAGATAGAGAACTGCCGGCGGGCTGGCATGGACGATTGCCTGTTCAAACCCATCGGCCTGGATAACCTGCGCGCGCGGCTGGCTGCCGTCGCGAAGATTTCGATTGCCCGACAAGACCAGGAGACTGTGGAAGAGGAGCTGGTCGCAGGACTCGATCTGTCCTCCCTGAGGGAAATGACAGGTGGCAATCCTGGCCTGATTCGCCGCCTGCTGGAGGAGTTGCACAGCAGCAATCGAGTCGATATCGACCAGGTCCGCCCGCTCTGGGAGGCCGGGGACTGGAAGCAGTTGGGCGATCTGGCCCACCGCATGAGGGGCGCGGCTCGACTGATCAATGCGGACAGGCTGCAAGAGCTCTGTAGCAAGCTCGAAGACGGCTGCCGGGACGCGCTCGACAGCGAGGAGCTGCGTAATCGGGCGCTGGCAGTGGAGCAGGAGATGGCGAGCTTGCAGGACGATTTGCTGCAGCAACTGCGCAAGCTGGCCGCCTAGCTCCCAACCCCTGGACTGTGCGGCTGCTTCAGCTCGGGCTGGAGCGGCCGGTCATCTCGCGCGCCATCTCGGTCGCGTAGCTGTCGGTCATCCCGGCGATGAAGTCGATGACCCGAAGGAATGCGCGATAGAGCGTCCAGTCCGGGTCGGGGGCGTTGTTGCCGAGCAGGTCGAGGATGCGCTGGTTCTTGAAGGACGGCGTATTCTGGCCGTATTGCTCCAGCGCTGCGCCACAGAACGAGTTCAGCAGGATTTCCAGGGTGGTGTAGGCGCCGATCTCGTGCAGCGTCTTGCGCTTGTCCTGGAATATTTTCTCCCGGGCCATGCCCTTGGCCCGCTGCACGCAACGCTTGGCCGGGCCATGCATGTGCTCCACCAGATCACCTTGCAGATTCCCCGCCAGCAGGGTCTTTTCCTGTTCGACGAAGGCGCGGGCAGCAGCATTGGTCAGGTGCTCGATGGCCTTGCCGCGCAGGATGGCCAGCTTGCGCCGGCGCGAATCCCGGGGGCCGAGCTGGCGATAGGTTTCCGGCAGGTCGTCGCCGACCAGATCGAGCAGCAGCGACTCGACTTCCGCGTAATCGAGCAAGTCCATTTCCAGGCCGTCTTCCAGGTCGATCAGGCCGTAGCAGATGTCGTCCGCCGCCTCCATCAGATAGACCAGCGGATGGCGTGCCCAGCGTTCGTTCTCCACTTGCGGCATGCCCAGCTTGTGGGTGATCTGCTCGAGTAGCGGCAGCTCGCTGCGGTAGCAGCCGAACTTGTGCTTCTTGTAGCCCAGCGAGTCGGCGTGCCGCGCCGTCCAGGGATACTTCAGGTAGGTGCCAAGGGTGGCGTAGGTCAGCCGCGTGCCGCCGTCGAACTGGTGGTATTCCAGTTGAGTGAGAACGCGAAAGCCCTGGGCGTTGCCTTCGAAATGCAGGAAGTCCGAGCTTTCCACTTCGCTCATGCCATCCAGCCAGCCGCGTCCGGCGGCCTGTTGGAACCAGTGGCGGATGGCGTCCTCGCCGGAGTGGCCGAAGGGCGGGTTGCCGATGTCGTGGGCCAGGCATGCGGACTGCACGATCACGCCCATGTCCGCCGGATCGCACCATTCCGGGAGGCGGTCGCGAATGATCTCGCCGACGCGCATGCCCAGCGAGCGGCCGACACAGCCGACCTCCAGCGAGTGGGTCAGGCGGGTATGGATATGGTCATTGCTCGACACCGGGTGCACCTGGGTCTTGCGTCCCAGACGGCGGAAGGCCCCGGAAAAGATGATGCGGTCGTGGTCCTTGTGGAAGGCGCTGCGGCCGAGTTCGGCGCTGCTATGCACCGGTTTGCCGAGGCGCTCCCGGGGGAGCAGGGTGTGCCAATCCATTCTACGTTCCGCGATCGAGAGAGTTACCGGCAACGCTAGCTGTTCGCGCCGGCAATCTCAATCGCGGCGCTAGAGACCTTCGGCGTCGATGTCGATGAGCAGAAGTCGTCGACCCTGGTCGATGAACTGGCCGGCGGTCATGCAGTACTGGTTGGTGGTGGCGTCGCGGTAGGTGTTGGAGAGTGTCAGGCGGCGCTCTTCCCAGCCCTCGGCGAGCAACTGGTAGAAGTAGGGGCGCCACGACCAGTTGTGCCCCAGATAGCGTCGGTTCTCCTTCCAGAACAGGCCGTTCCATTCCAGGTTCGGCGACGTCTGGGTGCCGTGGCGGTCGCACTGGTAGATGCGCAGCAGGCGGCTGAAGGATTCCGGTGCCGGTGGCAGGCTGCTGAGCATGGCGCCGCCTTCGGCCCAGGGGCGCAGCATGTTCATCAGTTCGGCGAGTTGCTGGCGTAACTGGATGAGGTTGGCGCGCTCCTGCAGCTTGCGATGCACGTAGTGATCGCGGCGCTGCGCGAAGGCGTCGCGGAACGCATCGCTGGCGGGGAAGTCCAGCGCCGGTTTGGCGAACAGGTAGCCTTGCACGTAGCGTGCGCCGCACTCCAGGGCAAAGTCCATTTCCTCTTCGGTTTCCACGCCTTCGGCAATGATCCAGCAGCCGGTCTTCTCGGCCATCTGCGCCAGGGCTTTCACCACTTCGCCGCTGGGGCCGCCGCGGGCGGCTTCCTGGAACAGGCGCATGTCCAGCTTGAGGATGTCCGGCTGCAGCGCCAGCACGCGGTCCAGCTGCGAGTAGCCGGCACCGAAGTCGTCGATGGCGATGCGTGCGCCGGCATCGCGGTAGCGCGCCACCACTTCCGGCAGTCGCTGGTGGGCGCCGCCCAGTTCGGTGATCTCGAAGACCACACGCTCCGGAGGTACGCCTTGCTGCTGTAGCTGCTTGAGGCTGGGCAGCGGTTGATTGGGGCGCAGGCGGCTGATCCAGCGTGGTGAGATGTTCAGGCTGAGGAACCAGTCCTTGGGGGCTTCATGGATGCGGGCGAGGGCGGCATCGCGGATCTGTCGGTCGAGGCGGCGCAGCTCGGCCAGGCCGACTCGCGGATTGAAGAACAGTGGGCCGACCGAGTGCAGGTCGCCGTTGTCCTGGCGCAGCCGGCCCAGGGCTTCGACGCCAGCGATCAGGCCGGTCGCGGTGTCGATGAAGGGCTGGAAGCAGGCGATGGGTTGCCCGTCGATCAAGGGACACATCCTTAGTGGCGTGACAGGAAAGCGCTGGAGCGCAGCTCACTGTCACTTTGCAAGAATGTGGCCAGTCTAGACCTCAGAGAGGCGTCGAGGGCGCGGGCGGGTCCTTGGGTTCGGGTTTGCTGCGCATTTGCAGGAACAGCGGTGCGAGGGCGATGCCGACACGCAGCAGGCGTACCCAGCGGCGTTTGCGGCCGAGCAGCAATGCCAGTGCGGCTGCTCCGCCAGCGCCCCAGAGCGGTGTGCTGCCGCTCAGGCCGCTGCGCAGGTTCTGGCCGAGGCTGCGCGCCTGTTTCAAGGGCTGCAACAGCAGTTCGCCTTCCTGGCGGATTTGCTGGCGCTGCATTTCCAGGCGCAGGCGGATGATGGCCTTGCGCAGTTCTGCACGGCTGAGGTTGCGGGCGTCCGGCATTTCGCTCATGGCAACAGGCGCTCCCGATCGCGGGCCAGTTCTTCGAGGGTGGCGCTGAATGGCGAGCTCTCGTCGCTGACCAGCATGTGCAGGCGCCAGGCGCAGAACAGGCTGCCGCCGATGTAGAAGAGGCACAGGCCGATGGCGGCCTGCAGGCGGTAGCTGTCCCAGAAGATGATCAGCACCAGCACTGACAGCGCGACCAGCAGCAGCAGGGCGAAGACCAGCGCGAGTCCGGCCATCAGCAGCATCTGAACCGTGCGGGTCTTTTGCTCCTGC